>JBFMAS010000059.1:0-2160 GCA_040755575.1 Thermodesulfobacteriota bacterium | reverse complement strand
GGGGGAGGCGCGCGGCGCCTTGCGGGCAGGCGTGGAAAGCTCGGCTGCGCGCTACGCGCGCACCTCGAAGATCAGATTGAACGGCGTCTCGGTGGCGCGGCGGAAGTGGGTGAAGCCGGCCTTGGTGCAGACGTCGCGCAGGCGCGTCTCGCCCGCCTGGGCGCCGAGCGCCATGCCGACCTCCTGCGCGAGCGACGCCTGCGTGCAGACCAGCGTCGACACCGAGTAGAAGACGCGGCCGAGCGGGTTCAGGTTGCTCTGCACGTCGTCGTGCGCGAACGGCTCGACCAGCATCCAGGTGCCGTCCTTCGCCAGCGAGCGCCGCACGTGGTCCGCCGCGCCGACCGGATCTCCCATGTCGTGCAGGCAGTCGAAGAACGTGACGAAGTCGTACGTGCCGGGGTAGTCCTTCGCCGCCGCCACCTCGAAGCGGACGCGGTCCGCCACGCCGGCGCGCTCGGCGCGCTCGCGCGCGCTCTCGACCGAGGCCGCATGGTAGTCGAAGCCGACGAAGCGCGAGCGCGGGAAGGCCTTCGCCATGATGATCGTCGAGGCGCCGTGCCCGCAGCCGATGTCGGCCACGGTCGCGCCGCTCTCGAGCCTCCTCGTCACGCCGTCGAGCGCCGGGATCCACGACGACACCAGGTTCGCGTTGTAGCCCGGGCGGAAGAAGCGCTCGGTGCCGAGGAACAGATCGGGCTCGTGCTCGTGCCAGCCGACGCCCTTGCCGTGCCGGAACGCCTTGGCGACCTTCGGCTCGGCCTTCATCGCCGCGGTCATGCCCTGGAACCCGCCGAGGACGCAGGCGGGGCTCTCGTCGTCGGCGAGCGCCGCCGCGTGCTCGTCGGGCAGCGCGTACCTGCCGGTCGCCTCGTCGTAGGTGACGTAGCCGGCGGCCGCCTGGGCGGCGAGCCACTCGCGTACGCAGCGCTCCACCGTGTCGGTGCGCGCGGCGAGCTCGGCCGGCGTCACGGCGCCCGCCCCGGCCATCGCCCGGTAGAGCCCGAGCTTGTCGCCGATCACGACCAGCGACGCGGTCAGCGCCGAGCCCAGATCGTTCATCGCCTTGGCGACGAACTCGTGCACCTTCGCCTCGTCGATTGCCATCTCGCACCTCCCTGCGGCCTACCGTTGCGGCCGCGCCGGGCACCACCGCAAGTCTGGTGCCGCCGAGGGCGCGACTGAAGAGCCCCGAATTGCTTGAAGATTCCCGCCCGACACCACTCGGTGAGCCACGCCCTTGGGCCACATCTGGCTCTTGGGCCACGAATCGCCCTATGGTGGCCCACCATGGCGGACCGCCATCCCAGCGCGGCGATCGTCGGAGAATCGGATGCGATCGCGACCCTGCGCGAGCAGGTGCGCCGCCTCGCAACCTTCGACACCGTCGGCAACCCGCACGTCCCGACGGTGCTGCTGCAGGGCGAGACCGGCACCGGCAAGGGGCTCGTCGCGCGGGTGCTGCACGACAGCGGACCGCGCGCGCACAACCCGTTCATCGACGTCAATTGTGCCGCGATCCCCGACACCATGCTCGAGGCCGAGCTGTTCGGCTTCGAGGCGGGCGCGTTCACCGACGCGCGGCGCGCCAAGCCCGGCCTGTTCGAGGCGGCCTCGAGCGGGACGCTGTTCCTCGACGAGATCGACTCGCTGTCGCTGCCGCTGCAGGCGAAGCTGCTCAAGGCGATCGAGGAGAAGAGCGTGCGCCGGCTCGGCGCGGTCTCGGCTCGACGCGTCGACGTCAAGCTCATCGCCGCGACGCAGCACGACCTGGAGTCGCTGGTCGCGAACGCACGCTTTCGCGCGGACCTCTACCACCGGCTCGCCGTGCTGGTGCTGCGCATCCCGCCGCTGCGCGAGCGGCGCGACGACGTCGTGCTGCTCGCAGAGCGCTTCTTCGCCGACTTCGCGCGGGCGCATGGGCTCGCGCCGCGCCGCCTCGGTGAGGACGCGAGGCGCTGGCTGCGCGCGCACCCATGGCCGGGCAACGTGCGCGAGCTGTCGCACCTGGTGGAGCGCGCGACGCTGCTCGGGCCCGAGGGCGAGCTGAGCGCGGCGGAGCTCGATGGGCTGCGGGCGCCGCTCGCCCCAGGGACGCCGCCGCCCGGCGGCACGCCGCGCGCGGACGCAGCGCCGGCGTCCGCGCGGGAGCCGGCGGCG
>JBFMAS010000058.1:0-11934 GCA_040755575.1 Thermodesulfobacteriota bacterium | reverse complement strand
TACCGGCGGCGCGGCATCGCGTGCAACGCGCAGCTCGGCAGCCGCGACCTCGACCGCCACTGCCGTCTCGACGACGCGGGCGCGCGGCTCCTCGAGAGCGCGGTCGAGCGCCTGCGGCTCTCGGCGCGCGCGTACGCACGCGTGCTCAAGGTCGCGCGCAGCGTCGCGGACCTCGAGGGACACGACGACGTCGCGAGCGAGGACTTGGCGGAGGCGCTGCAGTACCGGATGCTCGATCGCTGCGGCTTTTGAGCGGCGACGCCAAACCGATATGCCCGCGGTCGTGCGCCGCGTCCCAGCAGAGCCGCGCGACGTCGCAAGGCGACGCACGAGCCGCGCCCCGCTCTCCCTGCTCGGGCTGGGCGCGCTGCTCGGGGCGATCGCCTGCGGGGATCGCGGCCCGCTCTCGCCGCCGACCCTCGAGCCGCTCGTCGTCCACGTCGACGGCCGGTGGTTCCGCGACGCGAAGCAGCGCGTCGTGCTGCTGCGCGGCGTCGATTACCCGGTGCTGGTGCGCGGCCGCCACGTGGGCACGAAGCCCCAGCCGCGCGAGGAGGACTTCCAGCGGCTCGCGGCCCTCGGCTTCAACCTGATCCGGCTGCCGATGGCCTGGAGCTCGATCGAGCCACGGCCCGGGGCGTACGATCCGCAGTACCTCCGCCAGCACGTCGATCCGCTGCTGCGCTTCGCGAGCAACGCGGGGATGCAGGTCGTGCTGGCGATGCACCAGGTGCGCTGGTCCGACTGCGTCCGCGGCGGCAGCGGCGCGCCGGCGTGGACGTGTGCCGACACGGCCGGGACCCCGCCGCGCGGCGGCTTCGGAGACGCCGGCACGGTCGCGGAGCTGCGCGCGGCACGCGCGCAGTGCGCGTTCTTCGCGGGCGCGGAAGCGCCCGACGGCCGTACGCTGCGCGAGCACTACGCGGAGGCGTGGAGCACGGTCGCGCACTACTACGAGCAGGACAAGCGGATCGCCGCCTTCGACCTGCTGAACGAGCCCAGCGCTGCGAGCTGCCTTCCGGCGACGAGCTTCGTGCCGGAGATCCTCACGCCGTACTACCGCACGCTGCGCCGCGCGGTGCGCGGGACGCGCGCGCCGCAGGCGCTCGCGTACCAGCCTGCGGTGACGCGCAACGATCCCCTCGCCGGCGCGCCGCGCAGCGTCGGTGGACGCTCGATCCTGGCGCCGCACCTCTACGGCCAGACGTTCGGCCCACCCCGCGCGTCCGACGACGGCGTCGGACGCCTGGCCGACGACTACGCGCGGGCGGTCGAGCTCGCGCGGGCGCTGCCCGGACCGCTGCTGATCGGCGAGATCGGGGGCGACGCGGCGCCGCAGGGATCGTACCGTCCGACCACCCCCGAGCTCGTCGCCGCGTCGTTCGCGCAGCTCGACCGCCTGCTGATCGGCGGCGCCGTCTGGGCCGTCGTCCCGGCAGGCGACCATCGCGCGGGCGCCGCACTCGCGCTCGACGACGACGCGACCGCGCGCCTCCTCGCACGCCCGTTCGCGCGTCGCATCGCGGGCGTACCGATCAGCATGGAGCTCGACGACGAGACCGGGGTCTGGCGCTTCACCTTCCAAGACGACCCCGACCGCTCGCCCTCCGACCCGACCGAGATCTTCCTGCCGGCGCGGCGACGCTACCCGACCGGCTTCACGGTCGAGGTGAGCGCCGGCGACCGCTGGACGTTCGACGAGCGCACGCAGCGCCTGCTGGTCTACCGCGGGGCCGGGGACGTCCACACCGTGCGCGTCGCGCCGCGGGCGCGTTGACCGTGCGTCCGGGGTCGGGTAGCCCGGCCGCATGACGGAGAACGCGCCGGGCGGCGAGCATGCCGTCGTCGTTCTGACCACCGTCGCGACGGAGGACGATGCGGTCCGCATCGCGAGCGCGCTCGTCGAGCGCCGGCTCGCGGCCTGCGTCAACGTCGTGCCGGGGGTCCGGTCGATCTACCGCTGGCAGGGGGCGGTGCAGGACGATCGCGAGCTCCTGCTGCTGGTCAAGACGACGCACGCGCGCCGCGGCGCGCTGGTCGAGGCGCTGGGCGAGCTCCACCCGTACGACGTCCCGGAGGTCGTCGCGCTCGACCCGGCGTACGTCGGCCCGAGCTACGCGCGCTGGCTGTCGGACTCCGTCGCCTGACGGGTTCGAGCGTCAAGTAACAGCCCCACGCGCCCTGCCGCAGCGGGCCCGTCAGCCCGCGGAACCGCGCGATCGAGTAGAAACGCGCCGGCGCAGTCGACTTTTCTACACCTCCGGCAACTTCCGCCGGACGGATTTGCGGGGCACGACGAGGCCACGCGAAGCCGGCGCACCCGAAGCACCCGGGCTCCGCCGGGCAAGCTCTTTGCACCCCTCCTCCCTCCTCGAAAGCCGTCATCGAGGAGGAGACGCATGAGTGCAATGCAAGCAGCGACCCATCCCGCAGGCCCGCTGCCCGGCGCGCGGATCGGCCGCTCCTATGGCGCCGAGTCGGGCTCGCGACCCGCGGACTCCAGCCTCGCGAGCGGGCTCGGCTGGTTCAGCATCGGACTCGGCTTGACGGAGGTCGCCGCGCCGCGCGCGCTGTCGAGGTTCCTCGGCCTCGACGACCATCGTCACCTGATCCGCGCCATGGGGGTGCGCGAGATCGCGAGCGGGCTCGGCATCCTGTCGGCGCTGCCGCGGCCGGCGGGCTGGCTCTGGACCCGCGTCGCAGGCGACGCGCTCGACATCGGGCTACTGCTCGCGGCGCTCGGCTACACGTCGAAGCCCGGGCGGGTGCTGACGGCGCTCGCCGCGGTCGGCGGCGTCACCGCGGTCGACGCGCTCACCGGCGACCGCCTCACGCGGCGCTCCGACTCCGACGCGGCGGCCGCCACCGGAGCGAGCTCGATCGACCTGATCGAGAGCGTCGGGGTCATGCCGGGACCGAGCGAGGCGTACGCGTTCTGGCGCCGCCTCGAGAACCTGCCGCTGTTCATGGAGCACCTCGAGTCGGTGACGCAGACCGACGGCGAGCGCTCGCACTGGGTGGCGAGGGGACCGGCCGGCAAGCGTGTCGAATGGGACGCCGAGATCACGCGCGACCAGCCCGGCGAGGAGATCTCCTGGAGCTCGGTGGAGGGCTCGCAGGTCGTCACCGCGGGCTCCGTGCGCTTCGTGCGGGAGCCCGCCGGGCGCGGCACGCTGGTCGAGCTGCGCATGCGCTACTCGCCGCCGCTCGGCGTCGTCGGGGCGCTGGCGGCGAAGGTCCTCGGCGAGGACCCGGAGTCCCAGATCAAGGAAGGTCTGCGGCGCTTCAAGCAGATGCTCGAGACGGGCGAGATCCCGACCACCGAGGGACAGCCGTCGGGGCGCAAGCGGGAGCGGCTCGCCGCGCTGCGCCGCCACGAGGAGCAACGCCGGCTCGAGCAGGGGGTGGGCCTATGAAGGCGAACTGCTGGTACGGCAAGCGCGACGTCCGCGTCGAGGACGTCCCCGACCCCACGATTCTCAACCCGCGCGACGCCGTGATCCGGATCACGTCGAGCGCGATCTGCGGCTCGGACCTGCACCTCTACAACGGGCTCATCCCGACCATGCAGGCGGGCGACATCCTCGGCCACGAGTTCATGGGCGAGGTCGTCGAGACGGGCAGCCGCGTCGACAACCTCCAGATCGGCGACCGGGTCGTGGTCCCGTTCCCCATCGCCTGCGGCAGCTGCTTCTTCTGCCAGTCGAAGCTGTTCTCGCTGTGCGAGAACTCGAATCCGAACGCCTGGATGGCGGAGAAGATGTGGGGCCACTCGCCCTGCGGCATCTTCGGCTACTCGCACATGCTGGGCGGCTACGCCGGCGGCCAGGCCGAGTACGTCCGCGTGCCGTACGCCGACGTCAACCACATCAAGATCCCCGAGGGCGTCGACGACGAGAAGGCGCTGTTCCTGTCCGACATCCTGCCGACCGGCTACATGGCGGCGGAGGCGTGCGGCATCCAGAAGGGCGAGACGGTCGCCGTGTGGGGCTGCGGTCCGGTCGGGCAGTTCGCGATCGCGAGCGCGTTCCTGCTCGGCGCCGGTCGCGTGATCGGCATCGACCGCTTCCCGTACCGGCTGCGCATGGCGCGCGAGCAGTGCGGTGCGGAGGTGCTCAACTACGAGGAGGTCGACGTCTACGAGGCGCTGCGCGACATGACGGGCGGCCGCGGGCCCGACGCCTGCATCGACGCCGTCGGCATGGAGGGCCACCTGCCCGGCCTGCTCGGCGCGTACGACCGCGTCAAGCAAGCGCTCATGCTCGAGACCGACCGGCCGCCCGTGCTGCGCCAGGCGCTGCTGTGCGTCCGCGGCGGCGGCACGGTATCGGTCGCCGGCGTCTACGGCGGGCTGCTCGACAAGATCCCCTTCGGCGCGGTGGTCAACAAGGCGCTGACCATCAAGTCCGGCCAGACCCACGTGCAGCGCTACATGCAGCCGCTGCTCGAGCGCATCGTCGCGGGCGAGATCGACCCGAGCTTCGTCGTCACGCACCGCATGTCGCTCGACGAGGCGCCGGAGGGCTACGAGACCTTCCTGCACAAGCAGGACGAGTGCATGAAGGTGGTGCTCGAGCCGGGCCGCACGACCGACGGCAACGGTCGCGCGGTGTCGGGCTTCACCGGTCCCTACTGAGACCGCGGGCACGTGCGGCCAGGCTAGGCTAGGGCCGAATGGGAGCGGTTCCCTGCTCGACGGCCCTGGCCGCCTCCTCCGTCGTCGTGCGTCCCGGCACCAGGAAGTTGCCCATGATCGACTGGTACGCCTCGCACGGCGTCCAGCACTGCGGGCAGTCGTAGCTCCAGATCTCCTTCTGCGTCTGCACGGCGAGCTCGGAGCTCCAGATGCGCCGCAGGTCGTAGTCGACCTCGCGCAGGCTGCCGAGCTTGCGGTCGTAGATGGTGCACGGGAAGACGTTGCCCCACGAGTCGACGAAGCACGACGCGGACAGCGCGTGGCAGCGCATCGGCGTCACGCCGGTCCTGAGGTAGCGCTCGACCTGCTTCAGGTACGCGCGCTCGAGGTAGCCGACCGGACCGCGCGGCGTGCCGCGCAGCTTCGCGACCTGCTTGACGGCGTGCAGCAGCGCGTCCGGCGCGACGTTGCGGCGCAGCGACAGGTTGGTGTTGCCGAGGTAGTGCGGCGACTCGTGCACGATGTTGACGTGGAAGTCGCGGTAGCTGAGCCCGGGGACGGCGCGCTCCGCCGCGGCGAAGGCCTGCGGGAAGTGGTCGACGTTCTTCTGCGACAGCGTCATGCCGAGGACGACGTCGACGCCGGGGATCTCGCGCAGCCGCCGGAAGGTCTCGATCTGCCGCTGCCAGCCGCCCTCGATGCCGCGGATCTCGTCGTTCATCCGCTCGTCGCCGTCGGTCGACACCGTGATGATGAGCTTCTCCGGCCTGCGCTCCATGATGCGGCGGACGTTGTCGACGATCTTGTCCGACAGATAGCCGTTGGTCGGGAAGTGCAGCAGCAGCAGGTTCGGGCAGGAGTCGATCACCGCGTGCGCGACCTCGACGAAGTCCTTGCGCAGCGTCACCTCGCCGCCCGTCAGGTCGACCCAGAGGAAGTCCGGCGAGTTGCGGAAGAAGGCGCGGATCTCGTCGAGCTTGAGCTCGTCGCGCGGCTTCATCTGCCAGATGTTGCACGTCTGGCACTTGTAGTTGCACCAGTACGTGATGCAGAACGTGAGCTTGAAGGGGTGATCGAGGCGGTGGAAGTTCGCCTCGGTCGCCTTGGCCGCGAGCGCCGCGTAGCTGCGCATCTTCACGTGATCGCCTCGAGGAGACGCAGCGCCGGGTTCGGCTTCGGCGCGACCTTCTCCCAGTTCTGACGATACCAGTCGAACGCCTCGCACGTGATCTGCACGTTGTCGCCGGCCGGCTCCCAGCCGAGGCGCTCGCGCGCCCGGGCGATGTCGAGGACGAAGTTGCGGTCGGCGAGCAGGTAGTGCTCCGGCACGATCGGCGACAGCCCGAAGACGTTCAGCACCCGCGCCGCGTTGCGCAGCAGCGCGGCCGGGATCGGCGTGACACGGGACGGCGAGCCCGCGTGGCGGATCAGCGCCTCCACCTGCGCGCGCACCGTCGGCACGGTCGCCGGGTCGGAGCCGATGTTGACGACGAGCCCCGCCGTGTCCTTCGCCTGCGCGGCGAGCACGGCGGCGCGCGCGACGTCGTCCGCCGCGACCATCTGCACGCGGTTCGTCCCGCTGCCGAGCAGGAACACCCGCCGCCCGCGCCGTACCCAGTCGAACAGCAGCACGAAGACGCCGGTCATGCCGTCGCCGAACAGGCTCATCGGACGCAGCATCGTCACGTCGAGGCCCTGCTCGACGGCGCGCAGGCACAGCCCCTCCGCCTCGAGCTTCGAGCGCCCGTACGCGCCGAGCGGCTCCTTGGGGTGCGTGTCCTCGTGCACCAGCGGCTCGACGGGCAGGCCGTACACGCCCGAGCTCGAGATGAACACCACCTTGCGCACCCTGCACGTCCGCGCGGCGTCGAGGACGTTCTGCACGCCGGCGAGGTTCATCGTGTAGATCTCCTCCTCCGACATGCCCGCGAACTGCGGCTTCATCCGCTGGCCCGCGGCGAGGTGGTAGACCACCTCGACGCCGTCCATCGCGCCGCGCAGGGCCGCCGGCTCGCGCATGTCGCCGTGGAGCTCGGCGGCGACGCCGCCGCCGTCACGAGCGACCGCACGCAGCGCGGTCTTCACCTCCTCGGCGCAGGGCACCATGTCGAACAGGCGCAGCCGATCGCCGCGGGCAGCGAGCTGCGGCAGCAGGCTCTGTCCGAGCACGCCCGAGGATCCCGTGATCAGCGCTTCCATTCGCCCTCGTGTATCCGCGGCCGCCGGCCTACAGGCTCGCTGCGCGCGGTGCCGCGGGGAAGCGCGCGTCGATGCCGCGCACGACCTCGTCGACGGTGATCGCGCGCATGCAGATCGGGTTCACGCAGCGGCTCATCTTGAGATTGTAGTTCGACAGGCACGGGCTGCAGAACAGGCTCTTGTAGAACACGACGTCGCCCTCGCCGCGCGGCCCGTAGATGCGCGGCTCGGTGGGACCGAAGAACGCGACCACCGGCGTCCCGACGAGCCCCGTCAAGTGCATCACCGAGGTGTCGTTCGACACCACGAAGCTCGCCGCCTCGAGCAGCGCCGTGAGCTCGGGAACCGACAGCCGATCGCACGCCGAGATCGCCCGCTCCCGGGCGCGCATCGCGCGCATCGCTTCGCCGACCAGCTCCGCCTCCTCGACGCCCTGTCCGGTGAACACGACACGCACGCCCCGCTTCGCGACCAGGTCGTCCGCGAGCGCCCCGAAGCGCTCGATCTCCCAGCGCTTGAGCGCGATCGTGTTGTAGTTCGGACCCGTGCCGACGTGCATCGCGACCAGCGGCTCGCCCGCCGCGAGCCCGAGCTTGGCGAGCACCCCCGTGCGGTCGGCCTCGTCGACCGTCAGCCGCACGCGCGGCGCCGGCAGGATCGCCCGCCCGAACGGCAGCGCGGTCCGCATGAAGATGTCGGCCATGTGGTCGGTGTCGGCGTAGGCGATGCGGTGCGTGTAGAGCCAGCCGCGAGCCTGGCCCTCGGTGTTGAAGCCGACCCGGGCTCGTGCGCCGGTCGCGAAGGCGAGGATGCCGGAAAGCTTCATGAACTGCTCGAAGTCGAGCACCGCGTCGTAGCGGTTGCGCCGGAGCGCGGAGCCGAGGCGCACGATCGAGCGCACGAACGCCGCGAAGCTGCCCACCTCGACGGTCAGCGCCTCGCGGACGAGGCCGCTCTGGCGCAGCAGCGGCACGTTGCCCGGCAAGGTGAGGAAGTCGATCTCGCAGGGCGGCTCGGCGGCGCGCATCGCGTGCAGCGTCGGCAGGATCATCGCGATGTTGCCGAGCCCGTAGAACTTGATGGCCAGGACGCGGCGCGGCGGGCGTACGGTCCGGGCGGGGTCCTGCGGCGTCGTCGCGAGGAGCGGCGGCACCACGTCGCGACCCGAGAGACGCCCCTGGATGCGGGCCGCGAGCCACAGCGCCCAGCAGACGGCGAGCCCCACCCAGCGGTCGATGTAGCGTGCGAGTCGGAGGTTCATACCGAGACGAGAGCCGGCCGCGACGACCGGCCACCGCGCGCCAAGCTACGAGAAGAACAACGTTTTTCGTACCACCGGCAAAGAAGCGCAGTCAATCGAGCGCTTCCGGACCGGTCTCATCCGGGCTTCACCGCGTAGAGCTCGACGCGCGCCTCGAGCCCCGTCGCGCGCCCGAGCGCGATCAGCGTGGCAAGCCCGAGACGGACCGGAAGCGAGAAGTTGTAGCGCCCGAGGTACGGGCTCTCGCCGCGCGTGCGCTGCACCCGGAAGCCTACCTCCTCGACCAGCCGGGCCAGCGTCGCCGGCGTGAAGTAGTAGTAGTGGTTCGGCACG
The DNA here is from genome assembly GCA_040755575.1 of Thermodesulfobacteriota bacterium. Taxonomy (GTDB): domain Bacteria; phylum Desulfobacterota; class Binatia; order UBA12015; family UBA12015; genus DATCMB01. The sequence goes on along the minus strand of JBFMAS010000058.1, from coordinate 3,505 downwards.
TAGAGCCGGCCCGCCATCGGGGCGAGCGGCGGGATACGCGCGAGGAGGTCGGCGGCCCAGAACAGCGTCGAGCGGTGGTTCGGCACCGCGACGAACAGCGCGCCGCCCGGGCGCAGCATGTCGAACGCGCGGGTCAGGAAAGCGCGCGGGTCGCGCGTGTGCTCGAGCACGTCCGCCATCGTGATCGCCGCGGGCGGCTCGCCGACGTCGACCGTCATGAAGTCGCCGACGCGCACCTCGACGCCGAACTCCTCGCGTGCCTTGTCCGCCGCGCCGGGCGAGATCTCGACGCCGAGCGGCGCGAAGCCCGCCTCGCCCGCGAGGTGCAGCAGCAGGCCGGTGCCGATGCCGACGTCGACCAGCTTGCCGCCGCCCGTGAGGGTGTGCAGGTGCGCGACCGTCGCGCGAAAGCCGCGCACGACCGGGTCGTCGGGGAAGTCCCGGTAGTACGCCGTGAACATCTCCGCCGTCTCGTCGCGCAGCCCGCCGTGGAACGCGTCGTCCTCGCGCGCCGCGATCTCTTCGCCGCTCGGCAGCGGGTCGACGAAGACGAGCCCGCAGCGGCAGCGCACGAGCGCGCTCGTGCGGCCGTGCAGCGGCCGCGCCTCGGCGGCGCCGCACACCAGGCAGCGACGCGGCGTCGCCGCCGACGCGCTGCCCGTGCCCGTGGCGGACGCGGCGGCGCTGCCCGCGATCGAGGATCCAGCCATCCGGCTCTGGCTACACGAACGCAGCGCGCACGGCGAGGGGGTCCGCCGCCGGGCGGACGGCACGTACGGCGGGGTGCCGCGGCGCGGCGCGCTGTCGCGCCCCGGACGGCGGTGATATGAGCGCCGCCATGGCGGCGGTGCCGATCCATCCCGGGCTGTTCACCATGCCCGGCGACCCGCGCGGTCCACGGCTGCTCGCCGGCCGCTGCGCCGCGTGCGGCAGGCACAGCTTCCCCGCGGCGGCGACGTGCCCGTACTGCACGGCCGACGGCTGCCAGCCGGTCCCGGTCGGCGCGCACGGCTCGCTCTACCTCTGGACGGTGGTGAACGCGCGCCCGCCCGGCTACCGCGGCGAGGTGCCGTACGGCTTCGGCATCGTCGAGCTGCCGGAAGGGCTGCGCGTCGTCGGCCGCATCGACGAGACCGACCTGGACGTCCTGCGTCCTGGCCTGCGGCTCGAGCTCGCGATCGCGCCGCTCTACGTGAACGACGCAGGCGACGAGGTGCTGAGCTTCTCGTACCGGCCGGCCGGAGGGCGGCGATGAGCGGACGGCCGGTCTACGTCGCCGGCGTCGGGATCCACCCCTTCGGCCGCTTCGAGGACGACGTGACCTCGCTCGGCCAGGCGGCGGTGCGCGAGGCGCTCGCCGAGGCGGGCGCCTCCCGGGGCGGCTTCCAGGCGGCCTTCTGCGGCACCGTCTACACGGGCGTCGCCGCCGGGCACAAGGTCCTCGGCGGGCTCGGGCTGTCGGGCGTCCCGATCGTCGACGTCGAGGCGGGCTGCGCGAGCGGCGGCGCGGCGCTCGGCCTCGGCGCGACGGCGATCGCCTCGGGACAGCGCGACCGCGTCCTGGTGTTCGGCATGGAGAAGATGCCGCGCGGCATCATCCGCTCGAGCTTCTTCCCGCCCTGGTGCGAGGAGGCCGGCTTCTCCCCGGCCCCGGCCTACTTCGCGCTCCGCGCGCGCCGGCTCATGCAGGAGTCGGCCGTGACGCGCGAGCACCTCGCGCGCGTGTCCGTCAAGAACCACGCGAACGGCGTGCACAATCCGTACGCGATGTACCGCAAGCCGTTCACGATGGAGGCGGTGCTCGGCGCGCAGATGGTGTGCGACCCGCTGACGCTGTTCATGCTGTGCTCGCCGAACGAAGGCGCCGCGGCGGTCGTGCTGAGCGCGAAGCCGGGACCCGTCGGGCCGCCCGTGCAGGTGCGCGCCGCGGTGCTGCGCTCGCACGTGCCGGGCAGCGTGCTCGGCGAGCACACGCCGATGTCGGGTCTCGTCGGCGACGAGCCGCCGAGCCCGACCGAGACGGCGGCGCGCGAGGCGTACGAGCTGTCGGGCGTGTCGCCCTCGGACCTCGACGTCGTCGAGGTACAGGACACGGACTCGGGGCGCGAGATCCTGTCGATCGAGGAGCTCGGGCTCTGCCCGAAGGGTGAAGGCGGGGGCTTCGTGGCCGACGGCACCGGCGAGATGACGGGCCGGCTGCCGGTCAACCCGAGCGGCGGGCTGCTGTCGAAGGGCGAGCCGCTCGGCGCGTCGGCGCTCGGGCAGGTGGTCGAGCTCGTCTGGCAGCTCCGCGGCGCCGCGGGCAAGCGTCAAGTAGCGGGGGCCCGCTGCGCGCTCGGGCACACGGTCGGGCGCGGCGCGAACGCGTCGGTGATCGTGCTGACGCGGTAGCACCTTCGCCGGGCGTGCGGAGCGCTTTCCCCCCGACGCGCTGCTCGCGCGCGAGCGTCTCGGCGAGGTGCTCGGCCGCGCGGCAGCCGCTCGAGCCGGAGGTCTCGGCGACGTCGTGCGCCATCGCGAGGCCGACGCCGCCGAGCGACTGCACGCGCTCGGCGACGAGATCGACCAGCTCGACCGGCTCCGCGTAGCGCTTGCTCGCGGCGCCCTTCGCGTCGGCCGATCCGTCGCGGGCCTTGACGCCGGGCCGCGCGACGCGCGACGACGTGCGCATGCTCGATGGCTCGCGGACTCCTCTCGTGCTGGTGCACGGCGGCGCGCACGGCGCGTGGTGCTGGCAGCCGATGCTGCCGCATCTCCGGCGACGCGCGCTGGCGATCGACCTGCCGCCGACGGCGATCCGCGGGGTCACCGCAGACGTCGCTCCGCCGCCCGAGGTGCGCACCACCGGGCTGCGCGAGTTCGCCGACGCCGTGCTCACGGCCACCGACCAGGCGGGGCTCGCGCGCTTCGCGCTGGTCGGCCACTCGATGGGCGGCCTCACGATCGCCGAGGTGGCGCGGCGCGCGCCCGAGCGCGTGACGGGGCTGGCCTTCGTCTCCTGCCTGGTGCCGCCCGAGGGCGGCACGGTGGTCGATGCGCTGCCGGCCGCGGTGCGGGAGATGACGCGCGAGGCGATGACGCGCGCGCGGGACGAGGGCACCTTCGGCCCGGGAATGGACGAAGACCTGAAGCGCCAAATGTTCTGCAACGACATGGACGAGGAGCAGACGCGCTTCGTGCTCGAGCGCTGCGGCCACGAGTGCGTCGCCGCGTTCCTCGACACCGTCATCCGCACCGGCATCCCGCCCGAGCTGCCGAAAACCTACGTCCGCCTGCTGCGCGACCAGGCGCTCGATCCGCCGACGCAGGACGAGCAGATCGCGAACCTCCGCGCGTCGCCCGGCGGCGACGTCACGGTGGTCGAGCTCGACTCCGGCCACGACGCCATGGTCAGCCGCCCGCGCGAGCTCGCCGCGCTGCTGAACACGATTGCACCCTGACGGCAGCGTCAGGACGCCTCGCTGGCAGGACGCCCCACCGGCTCGGACACGAGCCGCAGGCGAGT
>JBFMAS010000057.1:0-6790 GCA_040755575.1 Thermodesulfobacteriota bacterium | reverse complement strand
CCCGAGCTCGCGGGCGAGGCGCGCGCGCTGCCGGCGTGGGCGCTGCTCGCGACCTACGCCACGGTCGGCTTCACGGCGCTGCTTTACGAGGTCGCGTGGACGCGCGCGCTGTCGGTGGTGCTCGGCTCGTCGATCTACGCGTTCGCGGCGATGCTGGGCGCGTTTCTCGCCGGCATCGCGCTCGGCAGCCTGCTCTTTCGGCGCTGGATTGAGCGCACGTCGGCGCCGCTCGCGCTGCTCGAGGGCGGCATGGCCAGCCTCGCCGTCCTCGGGCTCGCGACGACGCTCGCCCTGCCGCACCTGCCGAAGCTGCTGCTCGTCTGGATCCAGATCAGCGGGCTCGGCAGCGCGCACCTCACCGAGGCGCAGGTCGCGCTGTCGATGCTCGCGATGCTGCCCCCGACGCTGGTGCTCGGCGGGCTGTTCCCGCTCGTCACGCGGCTCCTCGCGGCCGAGACCGGCGACGCCGGCGACGCCGTCGGCAAGGTGTACTTCGCGAACACGCTCGGCTCCGCGAGCGGCGCCTTCGCGACCGGCTTCGTCCTGATCCCGCTGCTCGGGCTGCGCGACACGCTGGCTCTCGGCGCGGCGCTCAACCTCGCCGCGACCGGCTTGCTGCTGCTCGCGACGCGGCGCCCGAGCCGCGTGCCGGCGAGGCTCTCGCTCGGCGCCGCGGCGCTGCTGCTCGTCGTGCCGATCCCGTTCGACCGCGTCGCGCTCACGCGCGGCGTCTTCCGCACGCCGGAGGGCGCGCTCGACTTCGGCATCCGCTCGCTGCCGCTCGACGGCGTGCCCGCGCAGGAGCTGCTCTACTACCGGGACGGCCTCAACACGACGGTGTCCGTGGAGCGTGACGGCGGAATCGTCATGCTGCGCGTGAACGGCAAGATCGACGCGTCGAACTTCGGCGACATGCCGACCCAGGTGCTGCTCGGCGAGATCCCGCTGCTGTTCGGACCCCCTGCGAAGAAGGTGCTCGTGATCGGCTACGCGTCGGGCGTGACCGTCGGCTCGGTCGCGCGGCACCCGGGCGTCGAGCGCATCGACGCGATCGAGATCGAGCCGGCGATCGTCGAGGCGTCGCACTTCTTCGACGCGCAGAGCGGGCGTCCGCTGGACGACCCGCGCGTGCGCCTCGTCCTCGACGACGCGCGCACCTACCTCGCCGCCACGCGCGAGAAGTACGACGTCATCGTGTCCGAGCCGTCGAACCCGTGGATGAGCGGCGTCGCGAATCTCTTCACCCGCGAGTTCTTCGCGATCGCGAAGGGCGCGCTCGCGCCCGGCGGCCGGCTGCTGCAGTGGGTCCAGCTCTATGCGCTCGAGCCGCAGGCGCTCTACTCGATCCTCGCCGGGCTGCACGAGGAGTTCGCGTACGTCTACGGCTTCGCGCACGCGGACCTGAACCCCGACCTGCTGCTGCTCGCCACCGACCGCCCGCTGACGCGTGAGGATCTGCCGCGCTGGGAGCGCCTTCCCGGCAGCGTGCGCGCCGACCTCGAGCGGATCGGCACGTTCTCGACGGCGGACCTGTGGAGCCTCGTACGGCTGCTGCCCGCCGACACGGCGAAGCTCGCCGCGAAGGCGACCGCCGTCAACACCGACGACAACCTGCACATCGAGCTCGGCACGCCGTGGATGCTGCACGAGGAGACGGTGCAGCCGAACTGGAGCGCGTTCGCCGAGGCCGCGCCGCAGGGCGTGCTGCCGCTGCTGCGCGCGGTCGGCGAGCCGCTCGATGCGGAGACGCTCGGCGAGCTCGCGCTGTCCTACGCGCAGCGCCGCGCGGCGAGCGACGTCGCGACGGCGCTCCTGCGCGTCGCGGGCCGCAAGGCGCGCGCGGGGCACGCGATCGCGGCAGCGGTGGTCGTGGCGCGCGCGCTCGACGAGGACGGACGCCTCTCGCTCGACGACCAGATCGCCTCGCTCGACGAGGCCCTCGCCATCGCGCCGGCCGACCCGGACCTCCTGCAGCTCCGCGCGGACCTCGCGGCGTCGGGCGAGCGCTGGAGCGAAGCCTTGCGCGACGCGGACGCCGTCCTGGCGCACGACCCCGCCGCGCCGCGCGCGCAGGCGACGCGCGTGCGCGCGCTGGTCGGACTCGAGCGCTACGAGGAGGCACGCGCCGCGCTGAGCCCGCTGCTCGGCTCGTCGCTGGCGCAGTTCGATCCCGAGCTCCTGCAGAACGAGGGCCGTCTCGAGCTCTACACCGGCAGGCCCGAACGCGCGCGCGGCGCGCTCGAGCGCTACCTGCGCGACGAGAACGCGAACTGGGTGGAGGGATGGCTGCTGCTCGCGCAGGCCTACGACGCGCTGGGGCGCGGAGACGAGGCCGAGCGCGCGCGCCGCAACGCCGAGCGCACGCGACGCAACCACGCCGTGATGCTGCATCGCCGGGCACGCGCCGCGATCTGGCGCGGCGACGCGACGAGCGGCGAGAGCCTTCTGCAGATGGTGCTGACGCTCGAGCCCGACAACGCGAGCGCGCGCCAGGACCTCGCGACGCTCAGCTCCCGGGGGCGCGGCTTCTGAGCGCCGGCGCCGCGATCTCCTCGAGCACCTCGACGAAGCCGTCCCAGCCGCAGCGCGCGTACGCCGCGCCGATCGCGTGCGGGTCGAAGCGCCGGCCGCGGCGGATTTCTTCGAGCGCCAGGGCGAGCGCGGCCGGATCCTCGCGCGGCACGAGCAGCCCGGTCTCGCCGTGGCGAACCGCCTCGGCGAGGCCGCCGACACGCGTCGTCACGACGCCGCGACCGTGCGCATACGCGAGCGGCACGACCCCCGACTGCGTTCCCGAGCGGTACGGCAGGACGACGACCGTCGAGGCCGCGAAGCAGCGCGCCGCGTCCTCGGTCGAAAGGTAGCCGTCGAGGATCGACACCCGGCCGCGCAGCGGCGGCCGGGCGACGGCGCGGTCGGCGGCCGCGCGATCGACGTACCACTCGCCCGCGATCAGCGCGCGCCACGGCGGGCCGTCCTCGGCAAGGCGCGCGAGCGCCTCGAGCAGCACGTCGACGCCCTTGTAGCGCCGCACGTAGCCGAAGAAGAGGAAGACGATCGCCTCGTCGGGGATCTGGAGCGCGCGGCGCGCCGCTGCGCCGTCGACGCGCTTCGGCACGATCGACGGAGCCGGATGGGGCACCACGCTGAGCTCGGCCTTGACGCCGAGCGTGCGCAGCGCTTCGAGCTCGCTCGCCGCATGTGTCAAGCATACGTCGCCGCGCCGCATGCCGAGCGTGAGCAGCGGACGCCAGGGGCCGGCGCGTCCCTCGTGCGGGCGCGCGTTGTGCACCATCCACACGATGCGCGCTCCCACGCTGCGCGCGCGAGCCGCGACGGTCGCCAGCGCAGGCGCGAAGAACGGATGCCAGCGCTGCAGCACCACCACGTCGGGGGACGCTGCGGCGAGCCAGGCCGCGGCGCGGGGCCACGTCCAGGGCGCGCTCGAGGCGAGCAGCGCCGCGCGCGGCACGTCGGCGCCGACGACCGGCGTCGAGTCGGGGTCGAGCTGCGAGCGGCCGGGGAACAGCAAGTCGGGGTAGAGCCGCGAGTACGACAGCACCCGCACGTCGTGACCGCGGCGGCGCGCTGCGGACGCCATCTCCGCGGTGTGCAGCGCGATTCCGCCCCGCAGCGGGTGGAACGGACCGACGACCGCGAGCCGCATCGCTCGGGTGCCGACGCGAGCCGGGCGGCCGTCCGCGACCCTGGAGCCGGGCATCCCCACGTTCCCGTTCTTACACGACCGGGCAGGCGCGCGCGTGCCGGCGAAAAACCCGCGATTCTCGGGCGCGGACCGCGTGCCGCAGCGCGCCGTCGCGAGGCGGGAAGCGCGCAAGCCATGCCAGACCTCATGCAAGACCTACAGCGCGCCGCACCCGCGTGCGAGATCCTGCAGCCCCGCAATCCCGGCGTCCTGTCGAGCAAAACGTCGGCGTGCCGCGGGACGGCACAGCCATTGCTGCTCCCGACGGCGCCAGCACCGACATCATGAGAAGCGCCAGACGCGGGCTCGCCCCGTCGCCCCGTGCGACGGCGACGGCGATCCTCGCTACCATCCAACTTTGTTTTGTCATCCTGCTCTCCGCCGGCCACGCGGGCGCCGCGCTCGATCCCGGCCGCTGCGGCGCGCGCTTCGCGGGCACAGACCGGCTGCTGCGCGCGTGCCTCGACCGCTGCGTGCGGCTCGCGATGCAGTCGGACGACGGCGCGCTCCTGCGGCCGGAGTGCGAGCGCGCGTGCCAGCGCGAGCACGACGACGCGGCGCGAACGTTGCGCGAGCAGCACGGCTGCGAGCCCGACGGCTTCGAGCCGGTACCGACGGCGGCCGTCGGCGAGGAGACGATCGTCGAGGGCGACATCGTCATCCTGCCCGCGGACGCGAGCGGCGCGGGCGGCGCGAAGGGTGATGGACGGCCGGGCCTCGCGTCGACGCAGGGCGTGGGCCGTGCCTTGCGCGACGCACGCTGGCCGCTGATGACCATCCCGTACTGGATCGATCCCGCCCTGCCCTGGCCGGAGCGCATCGCCGAGGCGATCCGCCACTGGGAGGCGCACACGCGCGTCCGCTTCCGCGCGATGACGGCGGCGCAGCGCAGCGCCGAGGCCTCCGACTTCGTCGAGTTCACGACCGGCCCCGGCTGCAGCTCGCCGGTGGGAAGGCAGGGCGGCAAGCAGCAGATCCGGCTCAGCTTCGCCTGCGGCACGGCGCAGGTGGTGCACGAGATTGGCCACGCGGTCGGGCTCTGGCACGAGCAGAGCCGCGCCGACCGCGACGCGCATCTCGTCGTCCACTGGGACAACGTTCGCCCGGGGGCGGAGCACAACTTCTCGACCTACGCGGAGATCGGAGCTGACGGCGTCGACCTCGGCGCGTTCGACTTCGACTCGATCATGATCTACCCGTCGTTCATCCGCGATCCCGCGTTTGTGATTGACACCGAGCGACCGACGCTCACCCGGCACGACGGCTCGACCTGGATCCGCACGAGCCGCCTCTCCGCGGGCGACGTGGCGAGCGTGCACCTGCTGTACGAGGACCCGGTCTGGATAGCGCCGCTCGCGCCGCCGGCGGGCGCGCCGCTCGCCGCGGGCACGAGCGGCGACGCGGTGGGCCGCGAGCGCGGCCACGACGTGTTCTGTCTCACCGGACAGGCGTGTCTCGCGGGCGACGTGAACGGCGACGGCCGCGCGGACCTGGTGTCGATCGACCGCCGCCGACCGCACCGGGCGTGGGTCGCGCTGTCCGACGGTGCGCGCTTCTCGCCGAACCCCGGCGCGGTCGCCTGGAGCGACCGCGTCGCGAGACGCGCGAAGAGCTTCCTCCTCAGAGACGTCGACGGCGACGGCCGCAGCGACGCGATCGCGCTGCACGGCGGCCGCACCTGCCAGGCCGGCGACACGAGCTGCGTCGAGCAGGCCGCGGTCGGCGACGTGTGGGTCGCGCTGTCCGAGGGCGCGCGCTTCGCGCCCCCGCGGCGCTGGCACGAGCGCTTCTGCACCAACGAGCAGACCTGCCACGCCGCGGACGTCGACGGCGACGGCAGAGCGGACCTCGTCTCCCTCCCCAAGCGCCGCAAGACGGCCGGAGTGTGGGTGGCGCGCTCGACCGGCAGCGCCTTCGCCGAGCCGCAGCCGTGGCACCCGACGCTGTGCGAGCCGGGCACGACGTGCCGGCTCGCGGACGTCGACGGCGACTCGCGCGCCGATGTCGTCGTGCTCGATGGAGCCAAGGGCGAGATCCGGGTCGCACGCTCGAACGGCGGCGCCTTCGTGCTCGGCCCCGCGAGCGCGACCGCCGCGCTGGCCGGCGCCGACCTGATCTCGACCGGCGACGTCGACGCGGACGGCCGCGCGGACGTCGTCGCGTTCTCGCGCGCAGCCGGTACGGTGCGCGTGGCGCGGTCGACCGGCGGCGGCTTCGTCGACGCGGGCGACGGATCGAGCTCGACGGTCTGCCAGGCGGGCGAGACGTGCCTCCTCGCTGACGTCACCGGCGACGGGACGAGCGAGGTGATCGCGTACCAGCCGTGAGCGGGCTCAGCCCGCGGTCCCGCCGCCCTCGGCGTCCCGCCGCGCCACCTCGCCGCGCACCTTGATCGAGAAGGTCCGCGGCCGCTCGCCGCCCGTGTGGACGTCGATCGCACCGTCGACGGCCCCCGCGGGGAGCCGGTCGGTGGTCGATACCTGGAGCCGGTACACCTTCCCCGGGGTCACCGGCTCGACCTGCACGTCGAGCCCGGGCACGCTCGACTGCACGCGGTCGATCGCCACGTCGCGCGAGCCGGTGCTGCGCAGGGTCACCGTCACGTGCCGCTGCTGGCCCGGCTCGACGCGCCCGAGCACCACCACCGGGGGCATCGCCGAGAGCATCGGCTTCACCGTGCCGCTCACCGGAACGCGAAGACGCTGCTGGCGCGGGTGATCGGTGACGACGATCAGGTTTCCGATGACCGACTTGCTGGTCGCCGTCGACGGCAGGGTGGAGACGATCCGCCACTGGCTGCCCGCGACCTCGCCGCGGCGCTCCTCGGGCTTCGCCTCTGCGAACTCGACGCGTACGTCGGGGCTCGGGGGCTCGACGCGGAGGATCCGGAAGCTCGCGCCGTCCGAGGACCAGAGCGTCTGCACGACCTGGGCGTCCTGATCGCCCTCGACCGCCGCGTAGCGCACGGCCGGAGGGTCGACGGCGAGAACCGGCCGTACGTCGACGTCGACCTGAAAAACCAGGCTCGGCGCCGCCGGATCGTTGGTGGTGACGGGGATCCTGTAGCTGCGGCTGCCGGCGAGC
>JBFMAS010000056.1:0-6074 GCA_040755575.1 Thermodesulfobacteriota bacterium | reverse complement strand
GCGCGCTTCAGCGCAGCCCGTGCTTGCGGGCGCGATAGCGCAGCAGCTCGCGGCTCACGCCGAGCCGGCGCGCGGCTCCCGAGACGTTGCCGTGCGCTTCCTCGAGCGCCTGCTTGATGAGCTGGCGCTCTGCGGCCTCGAGCCCCGGCGCTCCCGCGTCGACGGCGGGCTGCGCGACGTCGGCGATCGGGGTCGCGCGGAGGTGGCGCGCTTCCACCACCTCGTCGTCGACCATGAGGGTCGCGCGCTCGATGACGTGCGCGAGCTCGCGGACGTTGCCGACCCAGCTCTCGCGCAGCAGGCACGCGACGGCATCCGCCGACAGCGACTTCGCCGGGCGCGCGTACTTGCGCGCGCACTGCTCGAGGAAGTGGCGCGCGAGCAGCAGGACGTCGTCGCCGCGCTCGCGCAGCGGCGGCAGCGAAAGGGTCAGGACGTTCAGCCGGTAGTACAGGTCGCTTCTGAGCCTGCCGGCCGCGACCTCCGCCGCGGGATCACGGTTGGTCGCGGCGACGATGCGGACGTCGACGGTGACGTCGTGCAGGCCGCCGAGCCGCCGTACGGTCCTCTCCTCGATCACCCGCAGCAGCTTGGCCTGGGCATCGGCGCCGAGCTCGCCGATCTCGTCGAGGAAGATGGTTCCCCCGGCAGCCACCTCGACGAGCCCCGGCTTGGCCGCCCTCGCATCGGTGAACGCGCCGCGCTCGTAGCCGAACAGCTCGGCCTCGATCAGGTCGCGCGGCAAGGCGGTGCAGTCGAGCACCATGAAGGGACGCCGCGCGAGCGGGCTCGCGCGGTGCAGGGTGCGGGCGAGGAGGCTCTTTCCCGTGCCGGTCTCGCCGAGCAGCAGCACCGACGGGTAGTCGCCGGCGCGCAGGTTGCCGAGGCTCGCCATGCGCGCGACGAAGTCGTGCACGGGGCGCATGGCCGCGCTGCTGCCGATCAGCGAGCCGTCGCTCGACCCGGAAGCCGGACCTTGCTGCAGGTGCTCGAGGCACGCCCGGGCGCGCGACTCCTCGAGCGCGCGCTCGATGATGAGCGCCAGCTCCTCGAGGTCGAGCGGCTTCTGGATGTAGTCGCGCGCGCCGGCCTTCATGGCGGCGACGGCGCTGTCGACCGAGCCGTAGGCGGTCATGATGATGACGGGCAGCCCGGGGTCCGTGGCGTGCAGCTCGCGCAGGATCGCGACGCCGTCCTCCTCGCCGAGCCGTAGATCGAGCAGCACGAGGTCCGGCCGCGCGCGCGCGACGGCGGCGCGCGCCTCGCCGGCGCTCGTCGCGACCACGGGCGAGTAGCTCCGTCGGCCGAGAAAGCGGCCGATCGCGCGCGCGTGGGTCTCCTCGTCGTCGACGATCAGGACGCTGGCCATCAGACTCCTCGCGCGGTCGGCAGGCGGATCTCGACCGTGGTGCCCTTCACCGGCCCCGCCTCGAGCAGCGAGATCGAGCCGCCGTGCGCGGTGATGATCTTCTGCGAGAGCCAGAGGCCGATGCCGGTGCCGGACGGCTTGCTGGACGAGAACGGCGTGAACAGGCGCGCCCGGCGCGAGGCCGGGATGCCGGCGCCCTCGTCCATCACGCGCACCACCACCGCTCCCGGCTCGGGTGCGACGCTCATCTCGACCCGGCCCTGCGGGGGCGACGCGTCGATCGCGTTCGCGAGCACGGTGCTGACCACCTGCTCGAGCTTCGCCTCGTCGAACGGCACCGGCCTCGTGCGCGACAGCGACAGCGCGACCTCGACCCCGGCCTCGGCGAGCCGCGGGCGCGCCAGCTCCGCGCAGCGGGCGACCACCTCGTCGACGTGCCCTTCGCGGCGCTCGAGGACGACCGGGCTCGCCGAGCGCAGCAGGTCCGTCACCCAGGCCGCGACCCGGTCGCACGCGCGGACGATGTCCTCGAACGCGCCACGGCGAGGGTCGTCGCGGTCGAGGTCGACGAGCTCGCCCTGCGCGGTCGCGCGGATGCTCGCCAGCGGATTGCGGATGTTGTGCGCGACGTAGGCGGCGAGCTCGCCGAGCAGGGCGAAGCGCTCGCTGGCGATCAGCTTCTCCTGGATTCCCGCGAGCGAGCCCGCCATCGAGTTGATCCCCCGCGCGAGGCGCGCGAGCTCGTCGGTGCCCGAGAGCGAGATGCGGTGCGACAGGTCGCCCGTGCCCATCACCTTCATGCCGCGCTCGAGCACCCGCACCGGCGCGACCAGCCACATCCGGATCGCCGCCAGGAACACGAGGAAGGCCGCGATCACGACGACGACGATCGCGACGACGAGCCCGTCCGAGATCTGCACCAGCTCCTCGGCGCGCCGCCGCTGCTGGCGCAGCTGGGCGTCGTAGTACTCGCGTAGCCGGCGTGCCGCCTGGCGGAGGCGATCGGGATCGCCCTCCTCGAGCGCCGTCGCGACGGGCTCGACGGCGCGTGCTTCGTCCCGGCTCTGCACGTGGCCCTCGAGCCTCGCCAGCGCCTCGGCGACGTGCCGATCGGCGCCCGGCGGCCCGACCCTCGCCGCTGCCGCCGCGTCGAGGACCCGATCGAGACGCACGCTCTGTCCGGGGATGAGCGACAGGTCGTCGACCAGCACCTGCCAGCTGCCGACCGCCCAGTACGCCGCGAGCGCGCACAGGAACGTCGCCTGCAAGGCGCCGAGGAAGAGCAGCGTGAGGCGCGCGCGCAGCGTCAAGCAACGACCCCGCCGCGGGCCCGGGGAGCGTCGGGCACCGCGAGGAACGCGACCCCGCTCAGCACCGGCATCAGCGTCACCGGCAGGACGATCCACGCCGGGGCGATCGGCTCCGTCATGAGCGGATAGAGGACCAGCACCAGAGCGCCGAGGCCGGACGACACGACGACGGCCGCGAGTGCGATCGCGAGCTGCACGCGCGAGCGCCGCGCGGTGACCAGGGCTCCGACGAGAGATCCAGCGTAGAGCAGCACGGCGTTCGCGAGCGACAGGTACACGAAGTAGAGCAGCGCGAGGAAGGCGCCCGGATGCCCGCGCAGGACGACGAGCAGCGCGCCGACGAGGGCGAACAGCGCATACGATGCGACGACCGCCCGCCTGGCCCACGGCCCGGGCCGCCAGGGATACGCGGCGGCGAGGTGGAAGATCGCCGGCGGGACGGCGGCGAGCGCCATCAGGTAGAGCGGCGTGAACCGATAGGGGCCGTACTGGTCCGGACCCGTGATGAGGACCAGGCCGAACGCGGCGCACCCCATATAGAGCGCGCGCAGCTCGGGCAGCTCCGGCCGCAGCATCGCGAGCGCGCCGCTGCAGAACGCGAGAAAGCCACCGACCGCGAGCATCGGCACGAAGATGTCGCGGAAGTCGCGCCAGGTGAACGTCCGTACCGGGATCGCCACACGGAACACCTCGTCGCCGCGGCGAAGGGTATAGGTGACGGGCTCGCCCGGGCGGCGCGCGGCGACGGCGCGCAGCACCTGCACGGCGGACTGGACCGGCGCGCCGTCGACGGCAATGATCCGCGACCACTCGGTACGCCGGAGCTGAGCGTCGCGCCAGCTCGCGCTGCCGATCGAGACCACGATGAGGTTGTCCGCGAACAGCAGCCCGGCGAACGGCCGCCCGACCCAGAGCAGGGCCTCGCGCGCGCAGGGCGCGAAGACGGCGAGGATCAGCGCGAGCGACCCGACGAGCCACCAGCGCCCGGACCCGGGGCCCGGGCGATCGGCATGAGCCGCCGTACCGCGCTCGTCGCGAGCGCCGTCCTGAGCGGGGCGCTTCAGGCGCTTCTCCCGCGGCTTCCCGGGCAGCTCGCCCTCGCCTTCGTCGTCATGGTGCCGCTGTTCGTCGCGCTCGACAGGGCGAGCACGCGCGAGACGATCGCCGTGGCGATCGCGTACGCGCTCGCTCTCGGGGAGATCGCGATCCTGCCGTGGCTCGGCCCCTCTCTTGGCCCGTACTTTGGATTGACGGGGACACGCTCGCAGCTCCTCGCGGCCGCCGTCGTCGCGCTCCTCGCCGTTCTGCACGGCGGCGCGCTCGGCGTCGCCCTGGCGCTGCGACCGCGGCGAGCACACGCGCTCCTCGTCCTCTGGTACGCGGCGCTCTGGGCGTGCTGGGAGGCGCTGCGCTCGTACGTGCCGCCGCAGTTCCCCGCCGCCGCGCTCGGCGTCTCGCTGGAGCGCTCGCTGCCGCTGCTCCAGGTCGCGAGCGCGACCGGCGTCGCCGGCGTGACCGCCGTGGTCGTCGCCGCGAACGCCGGCATCGCCGCGCTCGTGGCGCGCGACGCACCCCGGGGCGCGCGCTGGCGCGCCTTCGCCGCCGGCGCCGGCGTGGCCGTCGTCGCGACGGCGTGGGGCGCGGTGCGGCTCGCGGCGACGACGGCGTCCGTCCCCGCGGCTGCGCGGATCGTCGCGGTGGACCTGGTCGCGCCCGACGCCGCCGCCAGCACGCTCGACGTGCTGATCGAGGCGACCTCCGCCGCGACCGCGCGCGGAGCGCGCCCCGACGTCGTCCTCTGGCCCGAGTCGGCGCTCAACCTAGACCTCGCACGCGACCGCGTCGCGTGGGCACGGATCGGCGAGCTCGTCGAGCGCGCCGGGGCGACGCTCGTCACGGGCGGGGTGAGCTTCGAGCTCGACGCGCGAGGGCGCCCGAGACGCTTCAACTCGCTGCACGTCGTACGTCCCGGGTTCGGGATGCAGAGCTACCACAAGCGCCTCCTGGTCCCGCTCGCCGAGTCCTGGCCGTCGTTCCTCGGCGCGCCGCCGGCGTCGCTCGAGCCCGTCACGGCGGGGAGCGCGCTGCCGGTGCTCGACGCCGGCGAGACGCGCTTCGGCCCGCTGATCTGCTTCGAGATCGCGGACGCGGCGAGCGCCCGCGCGCTGGCGCGCGACGGCGCGAGCTTCCTCGTCAACGTCACCAACGACGTCTGGTTCCAGGGCACCGAGGCGCCGCACCTGCGCTGGGCGCGGATCCGCGCCATCGAATCGGGGCTGCCGGTGGTGCGGGTCGCGAACGCGGGGACGAGCGTCGTCTTCGATCCGCTGGGACGCGCCGTCGTGTCGAGCGAGCCCGCGGCGCGGGGCGAGGGCGTGCTCACGGGTACGGTCCCGCCGGCGATCGAGACGGTGTACGTCGCGACCGGCGAGGTGTTCCTCCCGGCGTGCGCGACCGTGGTCGTGCTCGGCGTCGCGGCATCAGTCGTCGTCGTGCTCCGGCGGCGCCGGGCACTGGTTGCCGAAGCTGTCGTGGGTGACCGTACGTAGCTCGCTCGCGACGACGGGCTCGGCCGAGATGTTCGCGAGCCGGATCGGCAGCGGCGAGCCGTCCGCGACGAGCGGCACGATCCTCGAGCTCGGGCCGAGCGCGGATTCCTTCAGGGGGACCATCAGCACGAGGCTCAGCGCGTCGTTCAGGCCGCACACGATGGCGGCGCCCTCCTTGAACTCGCGGACGTCGAACGACACCAGCGCGTCCTCGCCGTAGACGTTGATGCCGTTGAGCAGGAAGTCGCCGAAGTAGAGCCTGGCCTTCCGCACGTTGGTGTAGGACGCGTGCGGCAGCACGTCGTCGGAGTCGGTCTCGGTGGGCACGAGCTTGACGGCGAAGGCGGTCTTCTGCGTGAGCTCGACCGGGCACGTCGGCATCGGCATGCCCGGACCGAAGCGCGAGAACTCGAGCGGGATCCACAGCCGGCGGGAGCGGTCCACCGCGCCGAGCGCGGACACGTCGCTGCCGTGCTCGAGCATCTCGAGCACGTCGTTCGCTGGCGGCAAGGCGACGGGCTGTCGCGCCCGCCGCGTCTTGCGCGGGCTGCGGATCGTGATCTCCATCGGCCCCGCCACCACCCGGCCGAGGACGTCCCTGGTGTCGGGGAAGTCGAAGTACAGCGCCGACGGGCTCACCGCCGTGACGCGAAGCGGCGGCAGCGCGATGCGGCTCCCCCCGAGCGGCCGGAACACGATCTGCACCGTGTTGCCCTCCGGCTCGACCGAGAACCCGCGGCGCCGCGCCTCCCTCTCCTCGAGGAACAAGCCGACCTCGTGCCCCGGGTGCACGAACGGGCTCGCGGCGAACAGCCGGCTGCCGGCCGCGACCAGCTCCGGGCGCGA
>JBFMAS010000055.1:0-26604 GCA_040755575.1 Thermodesulfobacteriota bacterium | reverse complement strand
GCACGAGCCGCTCGTTCGCCGCCTCGACCATGCCCCGCACGCCGTCGTCGAGGCCCCGCGCTCCGTCGGGTGTCCGAAGCCGGCTGCAGCGGGCGAGGATCTCGCCCGGCGCGCCCTTGACGCAGGCGACCGGAGCGCCGTCGACGTGATGGATCGTCGTCATCCGCTTGCGTGCCGAGTCGAACGGCAGCTCTCCGAGACGCGGCCAGCCGGCGAGGACCTCGGCCGAGAGGCCGACCTTCGCCGCGGCGACGAGGATCGCGATCTCCGTCGGATCGCCGATCGGATGGATCTCGCCGCTCGTGTCCGCGCTGCCGAGCTGCGCGTCGCAGCACAGCGCTGCGGTCCGCAGGAGCTCGCTCAAGAGCCGCTCGCCGACGCCGGCCTCGACGTCACCCCGCAGGTCGTACCCGGCACCCGAGAAGATAAAGGCACGCTCGGCGACCCAGGCCTCGCGCACCGTCATCTCGTTCTCGGTCAAGGTGCCCGTCTTGTCGGTGACGATCGTCGTCGTCGCGCCCAGCGCCTCGACCTTGGCGAGCTGGCGCACCAGAGCGCGCCGTGCCGCCATCCGGCGAACGGCCATCGCGAGGGCGAGCGTGATCGTCGGCAGCAGCCCCTCCGGCACGTTGGCGACGATGATGCCGACGGCGAACAGGAAGCCGTCGAGCAAGCTCAGGCCCGACACGAACGTTCCGACGACGAAGAACGTGACGCCGAGCAGCACGGCGAGCGCCGAGATCACGCGGGTCACGCGCAGCATCTCGCGCTGCAGCGGGCTCGGCCGTCCCGCCTGCACCTGCGCGAGGCGCGCGATGCGGCCGAAGGCGGTGTCTCCGGCGGTGGCGAACACCACCGCCTCCGCCGTACCGCTCGTGATCGACGTGCCGGCGAAGAGGATGTTCGGCAGATCGACCGTCGCGCGGCCTTCGGCACCGACGGTCACCGCGTGACGGGCGACCGGACGCGACTCGCCCGTCAGCGCCGACGCGTCGACGCGCAGCCGCCGTGCCTCGAGCACCCGCGCGTCGGCCGGGATCGACGCGCCCTCGGTGAGGACGAGGACGTCGCCGGGAACGACCTCCGCCGCGGTTAGCTGGACGACCCGGCCGGCGCGGTGGACCGTCACGTGCCGGGGAAGCAGCGCCTCGAGCGCGTCGATCGCCCGCGCCGCCTCGTACTGCTGCACGTAGCTGAAGGCACCATTGATCAAGACCACCGCGACGATCGCCCAGCAGAGCTCCGGCATGCCGCCGAGCCAGGCGAGGCCGGCCGCGGCCCAGAGCAGCAGCGCCATCAGGTGGACGAAGCTCTCGCCGAGCTCGACGTACCACGCGCGGCGACGCTGCCGGGGCAGCGCGTTGGGACCGAACCTTCGCTGGCGAGCCGCCGCCTCGGCGTCGTCGAGACCCTCCCGCGTAACGCCGAGCGCGTCTAGCGCCGCGTCGGTCGACAGGGCCGCGATGCGCGTCGCCGGAATCGGGGCGGCGTCGCGCTCGCCTCCTGGCACGCGCACGCCGGCAAGGGAGGACGAGCGCGTCATCGGCGTAGCGGAGAGCGGCGTGCTGCTCGCAACGACCTCGTTCGCGCGACGGCCCGCGACCGCGCCACGACCGCCTCGGTGAGGTCGATCGTGAGGCCGTCCCGGGCGATCGTCGCCTCGACGCCGACGGCCTCGCCGAGCTGCCGCACCCGGCGGGCGGCCGCTCGCTCGCCGCCGGCGACGATCTCGGTGCCGCAGTGCGTGAAGATCGCGCGCGCGACGCCGGCGCCGGCGCACCAGGCGAGCTGCGTGCGGATCGACGCGTGGCCGATCTGCCGTCCGCCGCGCCCGCGCAGGACGCCGCGCGTGATCGAGGCGCCGTCGCCGACGTAGAGGGCGACCCGCCGCAGCGGCTCCGGCAGCGCGGGGATGGAGACGACGTCGGGGACGTAGATCAGCGCGCACCGTCCGCTGCCGACGCGCAGCCCGACCGCCGGCGCGAGGAGCGAGTGCTCGACGCGGAACGCGACGAAGGGGACGCCCGCGATCCGCCGTGTCGCGCCGGGCACGAGCAGCCGCCGGTCGCGCGGGGCGACGTGTCCGTGCGGGATGCCGCGCCAGGTCTCGCGCGTGGCGGACACCGGACACGGCGCGCCCGCGCGCAGGCCGTCGACGTGATCGGGGTGTGCATGCGTGAGCACGATCGCGTCGGGCCGGATGCGCCGCACGCGCGCTGCCCAGTCGGCGCCGCAGTCGACCATGACGCGCCGCCCGGCCCGCGCCACGAGCAGCGCCGCATGCGAGCGGTGCAGCGGGCTGCGCGCGTCGATCCCGCCGCGCGTGCCGAGGAAGGTGATCCGGAGGCCGGCCCGCTCGCGCGGTGCGGGCGGCTCGCCGGCCGCATTCCCGTTCGCGCGAACGATGCGCCCGCTTCTCTCGCGCCTGCGCCACTCGC
Organism: Thermodesulfobacteriota bacterium; assembly: GCA_040755575.1. Classification (GTDB taxonomy): domain Bacteria; phylum Desulfobacterota; class Binatia; order UBA12015; family UBA12015; genus DATCMB01. The sequence continues at coordinate 24,166 of JBFMAS010000055.1, read as the reverse complement.
GCCGATCGGTATTGTGTTCACGACGGCAGGCGCCTTGCATGGCGTCGGGCAGGTCGAAGCCTGGAAGGAGGGGCGGTCCATGGCCGTCTCGCTTCGCAACCGTCGTTTCCCGCTCCGCCGCCGCGCCGGCCGCGGCCCGGCTCGCCTCGCTCGCCGGACCGCCACCGCCCTGGCGCTGGTGCTCGGCCTCGCGTCCCCCGCGAGCGCGACCGTGCACCTCGGCGACCTGCTGCTGTTCGGCGACGTGTCGTCGCAGAACCTGCTCCGGATGCGGCAGCCCGGCAACTTCCAGCCCGTGCAGCAGCGCAACACCCTGCGGATCGGCGTCGACTACAAGTGGCTGCACGACGGCAAGCTCCTCGACAGGTACTCCGCTCCCGGCATCGTGCGGGAGTCGAGCCTCTACCTCCTCTACCGCGGCGTGTACGACAGCGTCTACGACTGGCGCCCGGGCGGGAACTTCTACACCTTCACCGGCGCGCGCGACGGCTCGTTCGAGGACATCCCGCGCAGCGCGGCCGACGCCATCAAGTACGAAAACCAGCTTCGCGAGGCCTACGTCGACCTGGACTTCGCGGACGTGCCGCTGAGCTTGCGTCTCGGCAGGCAGCAGATCGTCTGGGGCGAGACCGACAACTTCCGGCTGCTCGACCGCGTCAACGCGCTCGACCTCAAGTGGCACCTGCAGCAGGAGATCGACATCGGGCGCGGCTGGGACCAGCTCCGCATCCCGTACTGGATGATCAAGTGGCTCTACCGGCTGGAGGACTTCGGCCCGATCACGAATGCGTTCGCCGAGGGCTTCTGGAACCCGGGCGACTGGTACCCGAACGAGCGGGGCTTCCTGCCCTTCTATCCGTGGAGCGTCCCGTTCGAGAGCCCGCTGCCGCTGCCGCTCGCCAACAGCGTGCTCTTCCGTCAGGGCGACTACTCGCGCAACCCGGAGGAGAACAGCCAGGTCGGCGTCCGCCTGAGCGGGGTCCTCGGCGGCGTCAACTTCACCACCGCCTATCTCTACCAGCGCTGGGCGGGCGACGACGGCTCGAACACCGCCGCGATCCGCGCCTACCTCGACGCCGAGCAGGCGCAGCAGGCGGTCGCGGCGGGCATGCTGCCCGCCGAGTACACGGTGCCCTACGTGCACGTCTTCGGCATGTCGGCCAACTACTTCGAGAGCTGGAGCGAGGCCGTCCTCAAGACCGAGATGGTCTACATCCTCGGCGCGCCGTTCAACGACGGTGACAAGCGCTCGCCGATCCGGCTTCGAGGGTCTGCTGTTCGGGGTCTCGAAGCGCGACATGTGGCAGGGCATGATCGGCTTCGACCGCCCGACGTGGATCCGCCCGCTGAACCGCAACGCCACGTGGCTCTTCCTCGGGCAGCTCTTCTGGCACTACCTGGTCGACAACGAGCGCCCGGTGGGAGACCAGATCGGCTTCGTCGGCAACCTCTCGCCGCTGCAGCCGCTCGAGTCACGCGACGGCGGCCCGTGCCCGCCGACCTTCGCGGACTGCAAGGCCGTCGACCGGGTGCGCGACTGGGAGATGCTGATGACGCTCAGCGCGACGACGTTCTACGCCTCGGGCACGATCGTGCCGCAGCTCACCTACGTGCTCGACCCGGTCAACAGCTTCAACATGATCGTCGCGTGGGGCGTCGACTACTACTTGACGCCGGACTTCATCGTCAACCTGGCGCAGAAGTACTACGTCAACACGACCGAGAAGCCGGTCTACGAGACCTGGGGCGCGGGCGGACTGAACCGCGGCCGCTCGGAGACGCAGATCCGGCTGACGTACCAGTTCTGACCGGAGGACGGCATTGGCCGAGCGAAGAGTCGTCCGCGACGTGACGCCCGAGCACCTGCGCGACCTCCTCGAGCACCCGCCGCGCGCGAGCCTCACGCTGGTCGTCGGCGACGCGCTCGAGCAGCTGCCGGTGACCGTCCGGCACGAGCACGGCCGCTACCGCCTCGCGGCAGCGGCCGATGCCCTGGCGAGCGTGCCCGACCAGACCGAGGCCGTGCTGCTGATCGACGACGGCTGGCATTGGTTCGAGCTGCGCGGCGTCTCGGTCCGCGGCAGGATCGCACGGCTCGCGTCCTCGGCCGCGAGCGGCTCGCCGGCCGAGGGCGCGAGCTGCGTCGAGCTCGTGCCGCGCAGGACGATCGCCTGGGACTACGGCACGCTGCGCGAGGAGCGGGCGTAGCCATGGCGCTCGCAGCCGAGGTCGAGGCGTTTCTCGCCGCCTCCATGGTCGCGCGGGTGGCGACGCGCTCGCCGCGAGGCCGCCCGTTCGTGACGCCGCTGTGGTTCGTGGCGAGCGGCGGACGCCTCTACCTCGCGACCGGCCGCGGCACGCGCGCGGCGCGCAACGCGTCGCGCGACCCGCACGTCGTGCTGCTGCTCGACGGCGAGCTGGCGAAGGGCGCGCGTCGCGTGCTGCGCGTGCGCGGCACGGCGACCGTGCACGACGGGATGCCGCCGCTGCACGTCCTGCTGCTGCTCGCCCGCAAGTACTACCTGACGATCGATGCGCTCGCGTCGGAGCTGCGCCACGCGGCGCAGTGGGCGCTGCGCCTGCGCTACTACGCGCAGAGCACCGCGGCGTACCTCGAGATCGTGCCCGAGAGCGCCGAGCTCCTCGCCGCGCCGGGCTAGCGACGCCGGCACTCCCCGTTCCCACGACGGGCCTGGCGCATCGCTTGCAGCTCGCCCTCGAGGCCGACGAAGCGAGGATCGATCGATGAAGGCCGCGGGTCGTCGGGACGAAAACGACGGGCCGGCCACCTTCGACGCCTTTCTCGCGCTCGCGTGCCCGGGGCTCGACCTCGCGTGGCGCAAGTACCGGCGCCGGGACGCGCGCCACGCCGTCCTCGCCCGGATGCGCGAGCTCGGCCTGCCGGACTACGCCTCCTACCTCGACCTGCTGCGCCGCGACCCCGCCGAGGCAGCGGGCCTCGCCGACCGCATGCGGGTCACCGTCACGCGCTTCTTCCGCGAGCGCGAGCGCTGGCAGGTGCTCGCGGAGCGGGTCCTGCCGGAGCTGGTCGCCGCAGCCTCGGGGCCGCGGCCGATCGTGCGGGCCTGGAGCGCCGGCTGCTGCGGCGGCGAGGAGCCGTACACGCTCGCCATCCTGTGGCTCGAGCGGATCGCGCCCGCCGCGCCCGACGCCTCGCTCGAGATCCTCGGCACGGACATCGACGAGCCGAGCCTCGCGCGCGCACGCGCCGGCCTCTATCCGGCGAGCGCGCTGCGGGAGGTCCCGCCGGGGGTGCGCGAGCGCTGGTTCGGCCGCGAGGGTCCCGCCTGGCGGGTGGCCGACGCCGCGCGCCGGATGGTGCGTCTCGAGAACCGCAACCTGATGAGCGACCCGGTGCCGAGCGCGACCGATCTCGTGCTGTGCCGCTACCTTCCCTTCACCTACTTCACCGGCACGCGCCGCCATGAAGCCGCGCGGCGCCTGTGGAGCGCCCTGCGCCCGGACGGGGCGCTGATGATCGGGCGCAAGGAAGGCTTGCACCGGAGGATCTCGAGCTGTTCGCGCCGTGGCCGCATGCGCCGGGCGTCTTCCGGCGGCGCCGTGTCCCGGCGTCGACGCCCGCCGAGCGCGCGGCCCCGCGCTGATGGGCACGGACCGTGCGAAGCAGCCGAGGATGGAGATGAACGTCTCGCAGCTCATGACCAGGGACACGGCGGCGTGCTCGCCGGGGGACCACCTGCACGACGCCGCCCGGATCATGTGGGAGCGTGACTGCGGCGTCGTCCCGGTCGTCGACGAGCGGGAGCGCGTCGTCGGCATCGTGACCGACCGCGACCTCTGCATGGCGGCGTACACGCAGGGCCGGCCGCTGCGCGACATCGAGATCGCGAGCGTCATGAGCCGCGCGGTCCACACGTGCCGCGCGGACGACGCGCTCGCGACGGCGCTCGCGGCCATGCGGGACGGCAAGGTACGGCGCCTGCCGGTGCTGGACGCGGACGATCGGCTCGTCGGGATCCTGTCGCTCAACGACGTCGCGCAGGCCGCGGCGCGCGAGCGCGCGCCGGCCAACCCCGAGCTCGCCGCGCGCGCGATCCTCGACACGCTGGCCGCGGTCTGCGAGCCGCGCGCGCCGCGCGAGGGCGCGGCGCAGATGACCGGCTGACGACGTCGTCGCTCGGGCGACGCCCTGGCGCTCTACTCCTCCTCGTCCGTGGGTCCGACGGGCGGCGCGTAGGTGATGCCCTCCTCGATGCTCTCGACGACGTCCTCGGTGCCGAGCGCGCGCTCGTCGCGCCGCGGTCGTCGCTCGTCGGCCCGCTCACCGGGCTTCGAGCGGTCCTCGCGCTCCCACAGCACCTCGCGGATGTCGAGCCGGTCGTCGACCTCCTGCATGCCGGCGACGTCCTGGACGAGCCCCAGCAGGACGTGGTGCTCCGCCTCGCTCGGCAATGCTCCCTCGAGGTGGACGACGCCGTGCCGGCAGACGAGGCGCAGCTCCTCCATGTCGACCCGGCCGTCCTCGCGCACCAGCTCGCGCAGCCACGTCTCGAGCTCGGAGTCGCTCATCTCGCTCGCGTCGACGGGCAGCCGACCCGGGTGGTGGAGAGGCGGCGCCGCGGCGCCGGCGCCGTACTGCCGGGCGACGGCCTCGTCCTCGCGCGCGCACTCGATGCACAGCGGGGTCGCCGGCAGCGCCTCAAGCCGCTCGACCGCGATCCCTCCCCCGCAGCCTTCGCACACGCCGTAGGTGCCGGCCGAGACGCGGCGCAGCGCCTCGTCGATCGCCTCGATCTCCTGCTTGCCACGGTCGTCGAGCCGCGCGAGCAGACGCGCCGCCCGCTCCTCCTGGGCGCGCTCCTCGAGCTCGCTCTCGCGGTCCTCGGCGATCCAGCGCAGGTCGTCCTCGGCATCGGCGACCTCGGCGAAGATCCGCTCGCGCCGGTCGCGCATCTGCTCGACGAGCCCTTTCAGCTTCTTGTCGTTCATCTCTTCTCCGATGTCCGCGGTCGTGACGGGCGCCATGCTGTCCCGGCACGCAATCGCCGCGCCATCGACCGCGCCGCGGCGGCGGCGTCAGGCGTCAGATGCGCGGCGGTGCGCCGCCCGTCGCCGGTCCGGCACGCACCTCGATGCGGTTCTCGACCCCGTCGACGCCGAACACGCACCAGGCGTCGCGCTCCGCCATGTCGCGCTCGGCGTCCTTCGGCACGATGCCCTCGAGCTCGACGACGGAGCTTCGCGTCGTCACGCGCAGCTGGCTCGCATCGACGAACGGGTCCTTCTCGAGGGCGATGCGTACCGCGTCGCTGATCTCCTCGTCGGAGTCCTCCTCGGGCGGCGTGACCTCGATGCCGTTGACCACGTCTCGCGTCCCGGGAACCCACCACGCGAGCACGCCGGCCAGGCGCTTGCGCGCGAGGCTCGGCAGCGCTCCGGTGAGCGTCACCACGCCGTTCTCGACGGCGATCGTGACGTCGCCGCCGCGCGCGCCGGGCGGCTCGCGCACGGTCGCCGTCTCGCCCTTCCTGATCTCGCGCAGCGCGGCCTCGGAGAGCGCCGGCTCCTCGAGCAGCGCGTCCCGGACGTGGTCCAGGATGGCGCCGTCGCCCATCCGCTGCGCCGGCGTCACGCGGAGGCGATCGACGATCGCCGAGATGCCCGGATACGCCGCGGCGCGCTCGAGCAGCAGCTTCTTGACGGCGACGTCGCGGACCTCGCCCTCGAGCGTCAGGACGCCGTCCTCGAGCGCGAGCCCGATCTCCCCCCGGGCGCCGAAGCGCGGCTCGCCCTGGAGCTGGCGGCGGATGTCGCCGAGGACGGCGGCCGTCGATGCCTCGTCTCGTTCGTCGCGCGGCGATCGCCGAACCATGAGCACCTCCATTTCGACCTCGAGCCTGGTGCAATCGGCTCGCCAGCGTGCAGACGCCCGAAGTTCGGCGGGCACGCGCCTTGCGATCCGGGGTACGGCGCGGGCGGGCTGCGGGTGCGCCGCCTTCCGTTTCCGACTATCGAGCGATGATGAGCGTCGCGCAGATCCCCGTTCTCGTCTGGATCCTCGCCGGCGGCGTGGCGATGAGCGCGATTGCGCTGGTCGGGAGCGTGACGCTGCTGCTGTCGGAGCAGACCTTGCGCAAGGTCGTGCTGCCGCTCGTCGCCTTCGCGGCGGGGTCGCTGATCGGCGGCGCCTTCTTCCACATGATCCCGGCGGCCGCTCGGACGATGGGAGACGTCGCCACCGTCTCGCTCTACGTCGTCCTCGGCTTCGCCGTGTTCTTCGTCCTCGAGCAGCTGCTGCACTACCACCACTGCCACCGTGCCACCGCCGAATGCCGGCAGCCGCTGACGTATCTCGTCCTGATCGGCGACGGGCTGCATAACCTGCTGGGCGGGATGGCGGTCGCCGGGACGTTCCTGATCGACGTGAGGCTCGGCATCACCACGTGGCTCGCGGCCGCCGCCCACGAGGTGCCGCAGGAGCTCGGCGACTTCGGCGTGCTGGTGCACGGTGGCTGGCCGAAGCAGCGTGCGCTCGTCTTCAACGTGCTCTCGGCCTTGACTTTCCTCCTGGGCGGCGTGCTCGCCTACGTGGCCTCGTTCCGCTTCGACGTCTCGACGCTGGTCGCCTTCGCGGCGGGGAACTTCCTCTACATCGGCGCCTCGGACCTGGTGCCGGAGGTCAACCGCCATCGCGATCCGATCACGAACGTCGTTCTGTTCATCTTCTTCGCGGCAGGTCTCGCTCTCCTGTTCCTCATCCAGCATCGCTAGGAGGCGTCGCAGTTGCATCGCGTCGCGCGAAGGTTCAGAACGCTCGCTGCCGGGCTTTCCCGTGCATGCGAATCGCGCACGCGGATCCGGATCGCCAGGCCCAAAAGACCGCTGCCATGGGATGTCGGCTGCGAACGTTTGCACCGGCCTCGAGCGAAGCCTTTCGAAGGAGGGAGAGATGCGTCAAGCGATTCTCGCGTGCGTACTGGTGCTTCTTGCCGTGCCCGCTTCGGGAGCGGAGCCGCAGGTCCCGCAGGGCTGGAAGTTCGAGCTGCCCGCCGGCGATGCGACGACCGGAAAGATGCTCTACGAGAAGCTCGAATGCTTCGCCTGCCACAAGTTGGCCGGCTTTCCGCCACCGAGCGGTCGTGCCGGGATGGACGTCGGGCCGGATCTCACGGGCTACGGGAAGCTGCCCGCCGAATACCTCGCCGACTCGATCATCGACGCGCACTCGGCGGTCGCCGCGCCCGGCTACGTGATGAAGGGCGGCAAGGCGGGGATGGGTAACTACAATCACTTCTTGACGGTTCAGGAGCTGATCGACCTGGTGGCGTTCCTCCGCACCGCCAAGTAGCGTCCGGCCGCGCCGCGACGGTGACGGCCGACCAGGCCAAACTTCGAGGTCTCGCGCAGACCGGTCGCCGGTGAGCCGGCACGGCCGTGCAGACGACCTTCATCGCGGTCATCCTGCTTTCGCTGCTCTCGTCGATCACGACGGCCGCGGGCGTGGCGCTGGCGCTCGTCTTGCGCGAAAGCCAGACGGCGATCGGTATGGGCATGGGGTTCGCTGCCGGGATCATGATCCTGATCTCGGTGGTCGAGCTCCTTCCGGAATCGGTCGCGCTCGAAGGGCTCGATCGCGCTCTGGTGAGCGCGAGCCTCGGAGCAGCCTTGCTCTGGGTGGCCAACATCGTCATCCCACACGTCCACCTCGTGGCGGAGCGAGGGCTCAAGAAGGACGTGGCGGTGACCGCGTATCTCGTGGTCCTCGGGCTGATCCTGCACGACGTGCCGGAAGGCTTTGCAATGGCGAACGCCTACGTCGCCTCGCCCTCCCTCGGTGTCCTGGTGGCCCTGGCGATCGCGCTGCACAACCTGCCCGAGGAGCTCGTCATGTCGATGTCGGCGATGACCCTCCGGAGCAGGAGGTTCCTCTTCGGTGCCGCGCTGCTCTCGGCGCTCGCTGAGCCCGCAGGCGCCGTCCTCGGGCTCGTGGCGGTCGGTATCTCGCCGTGGCTCCACGCGTCGTTTCTCGCCTTTGCGGCGGGAGCGATGCTCTTCATCTCGGTGCACGAGCTGATCCCCATGGCCCGACGATACAAGTCGATCGGGCCGTTCATCGCGGGGGTATGCCTGAGCGGGCTCGTCTACGCCGCGATCGCGAGCATGACCGTCGGCCGGATCGGACGAGGTCTGCCGTGAAGCTCGAGCGCTGGGGCTGGGGATCGGTGGCGGTGAACGTGGTGCTCGCGGCCTTGCACGCCGCCGTCGCGTACTCGTCCGGCAGCCTGGCCGTCGTCGCGGAGCTGACCCACAACCTCGTCGACCTGCTCTCCGCGGTCGCCGTCCTGATCGGCCTCAAGCTCGCGACGCGCAAGACCTCCGCGTTCCCCTACGGGCTCTACAAGGTCGAGAACGTCGTCGCCGCGGGGCTCGCCGGCCTGGTGTTCCTGGCCGCCTACGAGATCGCGCGGGACGGCTTCGCCCCGGGTCCGCTACGCCGTGCCGCTCGAGGATCGCGACGGGACGCTCAGCGAGCACTTCGGCAATGCCCCGCTGTTCGCGCTCGCAACCGTTCGCCGCGCCGACGGCGAGATCGAGGAGCAGCGCGTCCTCGGCAACCCTCACCGCACGCTCGAGAAGGCCAAGGGCATCCGCGTCGCCGAGTGGCTGCTGGCGCAGAAGGTCGACGCGTTGCTGCTCAGGAGCGAAGTGCAAGGCAAGGGGCCGGAGTACGTGCTGCGGGATGCCGGCGTCACGATCGTCCACACCGACGAGCGCGCGCTGTCCGAGGCGCTCGCGCACGCAGCGCCCACGCCGTCTCCGACCTTGGCGGCCCGCGGGCATCGGGCTACGCTCGGGGAAGCCGGCGTCGCGCGGCTCGCGGCCGCGCGCGCGACGGCAAGGAGAGGCTCCATGCTGGTCGATGACCTGGTGCAGAGAAACGTGATGAACGTGACGCCCGACTGCACGCTGCGCGAAGCGGCCCGCAGGATGGCGATGCACTCCGTGGGCGCGATGGTTGTCGCGGAGACCCGGAGCTCGCCACCGTTGGGCGTCGTCACGGATCGCGACCTCGTGACCCGCATCGGCTACGGGGCGGACCCGGAGCGGACCACGGTCGCCGAGGTGATGAAGGCGCCGGTGCACATCGTCGCCGAGGGCACGAGCCTCGGTACGGTGAGCGAGAAGATGCGCCGGCACGGCGTGCGGCGCCTGCCAGTCGTCGACGAGAGAGGGAATCTCGTCGGCATCGTGACCCTGGACGACGTGTTTCGCTTTCTCGCGCGAGAGCTGGCGGACCTGGCACGGGCGATCGACGTCCAGCTCGAGCACGAGCATCCCGTTCCGTCGGCACACGACCGCTCGCTCTGAGAAAGACCGGGCGATCTCGTTCCCGCGCTTGCGAGCCAACGCGTGCCCGGCGCCAGACTCTGCCCCTCGGCGCCTGGCAAGCGCATTGCTCTTCGAGGAAGAGATAGATGGAGGGCGCTTCGATGGCCGAGGAGACGTATGGCTTCCCGAGCATGAAGTCGGACTACCGGCGCTGGCAGGAAGACCACCGCCGCTGGCGCGCCGACATCGACGCGTGGCAGCGGCAGCACGAGAGCGTGGTCCGGGAGCTCGACCAGATCCACGACCTGATTCGCGAGCACGGGACGGCCATCGCGACGATCGACCGCACGATGGCCGAGCACGAGAGGAGCATGGCCGCTCACCTCGAGGCGATGGAGGCGTTCGAGCAGGGACGAGGCGACGCGCGGCTCAACGAGGACCTGGCGCGATCACACCGCGAGCACGCCGAGCGGCACGCCCGGCAGGCCGATGCCCAGGACCGCATCCGGCGGCATCACGAGGCCGTGCTCGAGCGGGTGTCCCGTCTCAAGGAGGCGCTCCTGAGCGCGCTCTGAAGCGGCTGGCGCGGCCTCCGGGGAACGGACCGACGATGGCTCACGAACTCGCAAGAGCTCTCACCACCGCGTTGCAGGACGAGTACAAGGCACGGGCGACGTACCGCAAGATCCTCGCGGCCTTCGGCCACGTCCGGCCCTTCGTCAACATCGTCGAGTCGGAGGAGCGCCACATCCGGGCGCTCACGAGGCTCTTCGCTAAGCATGGCATTCCGCTGCCGCACGACGAATGGCCCGAGCGCGTCACGGCTCCCGCGTCGCTCCACGAGGCCTGTGTCGCCGCGGTCGAGGCGGAGAGGCAGAACGCGGCGCTCTACGCCGGGCTGATGGACGCGACCAGCGACTATCCCGACGTCCAGGAGACCTTCCGGCGCCTCCTGGCCAGCTCCGAGGACAAGCACCTGCCGGCCTTCGAGCGCTGCCTCGCACGCGAGGCGAGGCGGGCCGTGCCCCTGCCGCATGGCGGCCCCGGAGGCGCGCGATGCCGCCGGCGTCGTCGCGGCGGCGCATGAGGCTTGCTCGGGCCGGGGCGATGGGCGGGTGAAGCCGCTTGCCGCGGCCTTCACTGCGGGCGGCCGAGCACCTCCGCCAGCGTCGCGAGGAAGCGCTCGTTCTGATCTGGCAGCCCCGTCGTGATGCGCATGTAGCCGGGTCCGAGGACGCGGTCGCCCAGCGGCTTGAGCAAGATGTTGCGCGCCTCGAGCCGTCGCGCGATGTGCTCGGCGCTGTGCGAAGCCATGTCGCTCAAAATCCCTCCCGCGAGACGAACGTGGCACCCGCGTACGCGCGCGGACGCGGCCACGCACCAAGGAGAACGCGCATGGGAATCGAGATCGCAGCCCAGGTGAGCATCTACCCGCTTCGCCAGGCGTCCTTGACGCCTGCGATCGACGCCGTCCGCGAGGCTCTCGAACGACGCGGCCTGACGCCCGAGATGGGCCCCATGAGCACCTTCGTGTACGGCGACTCCGACGCGACGTTCGCCGCGCTGCGCGACGCGTTCGAGGGCGCCGCGACCCTGGGCGCCGTCGTCATGAGCGTGACCGTGTCGAACGCCTGTCCCCGGCCCGGCTCGCCACGGTGACCACGGTCCCGGTCTTCGAGCGCGAGGCGGCACGCTACGAGGCGTGGTACGCGACGCCGAGCGGCCGCCGCATCGACGAGGCGGAGCGGAGCCTCATCGACTGGCTGCTGTCCGACTTGGCGTCATCCCGAGTCGTGCTCGACGTCGGCTGCGGCACGGGGCATTTCACCGGCTGGCTCGCGGAGGGCGGCCGGACGGCGATCGGGCTCGACCGCTCGCCGGCGATGCTCGCCGAGGCGCGGCGCCGGCTTCCCGCAGCACCGCTGGTGCTTGGCGACGCACACCGACTGCCGCTGCGGGACAGGTCCGTCGACGTGGCCCTGCTCGTCGCGACGCTCGAGTTTCTCGACGATCCGCATGCGGCGCTGGCCGAGGCGGCTCGCGTCGCGCGCCACGGGGTGGCGGTGGTCGCGCTCAATCGCTGCAGCCTCGGAGGGATGTCGCGGCGCTGGGGCCGACAGCGCACGAGCCCGATCCTCGGCATCGCGAGAGACTGCTCGCGGCGCTCGCTGCGCCGGGGGCTGATCGAGGCGGCGGGCTCGCGGCTCGCGGACGTGCGGTGCCGGGGCACGCTCTTTCCCGACGGGCTCTGGCGATGCCGCCTGGCGACGACGTTCGGAGGCGAGGTACTCGGCATGGTCGCAGAGCTCGTATAGCCGGGCACCACCGCTTCTCATCTCTGAGAAAGCGCTGCGAAACGCCCAAACGCTCCGTCGCAGGAGCGTGGCTCATCGCTTGCACCACGGGGTCGGATGGGAGCAATCGCGATGACGCTGACGGATGTCGGATGGCGGCCGGTCGTCACCGTCAGGGCCGCTGCCACGGTGGCGGAGGCGGCGCGGTCGATGTGTGCTCACACGGTCGGAGCGCTCGTGATCACCGACGACAGCGACGAGACCGCGCTCGGAATTATCACCGACCGCGATCTGGTGTGGATGATCTCCGAAGGGCTCGATCCGCGCATCGCGACCGTGAGCGAGTTCCTTCAGGGCCACCTCGAGACGGCTCGCGTGACGGACACGCTCGCAGAGATCACGAACAAGATGCGAGCCGCGGGGGTCCGCCGGCTGCCCGTTCTCGATCAGGAGAGCCACCTCGTCGGCCTCGTCTCCCTGGACGACGTGCTCGGCCTGCTGGGCCGCGAGATCGCGGATCTGGCCGGCGCAATCGACAGCGAGCTCGGGCGCGAGCGCGTCATCGCGGGCCGCGCGACGAGCGCGGCCAGCCACTGAGGCTCCCGGCCGGAGCCGGAAACGGAGGACGGATCGTGGAGAACTACATGATGTTCGGGCTCGGGCTGATGGTCGCGCTGATCGCCTTCGCCGGCGTGGTGGCGATGCTTCGCGGCGTGCACTGAGCCCGCGCGAGCGGGCCCGATCATCGAGCCGACGCAGGCGAGGCACCCAGGCGATGATCTTCCGGCAGCTCTTCGAGCCCGTCTCGAGCACCTACACCTACCTCGTGGGCTGCGCGGCGACCGGCCAGGCGATCCTCGTCGACCCGGTCCTGCCGACCTGGCAGCGCGATCTCGCCGAGGTGCGCAGGCTCGGCCTCGAGCTCGCGTACACCGTCGACACGCACGTGCACGCCGACCACATCACCGGCGCGCGCAAGCTGCGCGAGACGGCGGGCAGCCGCATCGCGCATCCGGCGCTCGACCGCCTGGCGTGCGTCGACGTGCCGCTCGAGGAGGGCCGGCCGCTCGAGGTCGGGACGCTGCGGCTCGAGCCGATCCACACGCCCGGCCACACCGACAACCACTTCGCGTACCTGCTCGGCGACCGCCTGTTCACCGGCGACGCGCTGCTCATCGACGGCTGCGGCAGGACCGACTTCCAGAGCGGCGACGCCGGCGCCCTGTACGACTCGGTACGGCGCAAGCTGTTCTCGCTGCCGGCCGAGACCCTGGTCTATCCGGGGCACGACTACAACGGGCGCTGGGTATCGAGCATCGCGCAGGAGCGCACGCGCAATCCCCGGCTGCACGACGGGGTGACGCTCGACGCGTTCCGCGCCATCATGGCGAAGCTCGACCTCGCCTACCCGAGGTTCATCGAGCACGCGCTGCCCGGCAACCGCGAGTGCGGCCGCTGCCCGGCGGGGATCCCCGACGACCTCGCCGCCTACTGCGAGCAGATCGCGCACAGCCCGCAGGGCTGAGCAGCGCAGCCCGCATCGGGCGCACGCGCGGCGCGGCGCGCGACGCGGTCCTCGCATGGCAGCCGGCTTGCGTGCCCTCGCAGCGGAGGTGCATCACCATGGCACGCAAGCTCGAGAAGTCGCTCGCGGTATCCATTCCCGCCGCCAGCGTGCAGCTCGCCGGCGACCTGGTCGTTCCCGACGGGGCGATCGGCACCGTGCTGTTCGCGCACGGCAGCGGCAGCAGCCGCCTGAGCCCGCGCAACCGCTCGGTCGCGCGGGCGCTGCAGGAGCGGCGGATCGCCACGCTGCTGCTCGACCTCCTCACCGAGGAGGAGGCGGAGGACCGCGCCAACGTGTTCGACATCGACTTCCTCGCCGAGCGCCTGCGCTACGCGCGACGCTTCGTCGAGCAGGCGAAGGACACGCGCGACCTGCCGGTCGGCTACTTCGGCGCCAGCACCGGCGCGGCCGCGGCGCTGGTCGCGGCGGCCGGCGACGAGCTGATCCGCGCCGTGGTGTCGCGCGGCGGACGGCCCGACCTGGCGCGAGACGCGCTGCCGCGCGTCTCCGCGCCCACGCTGCTGATCGTGGGCGGCAACGATTTCGGCGTCATCGAGCTCAACGAGGACGCCCTGCGGCGGCTCCGCTGCGAGAAGCGGCTCGAGATCGTGCCCGGGGCGACGCACCTGTTCGAGGAGCCGGGCACGCTCGAGCAGGTGATGCGTCTCGCGACCGACTGGTTCGCGGAGCACTTCGCCACGGCTTCCAGCCGGCCCGCGAGCCGGCGCCACGCCGAGCGGCCCCCGCCACGCTGAGCGCGCGATCGGCGGCGCCGCCGGTCGAGCCGGCGAGCTTCGCGTCGCCTACGTCCCGCGCCGGCCCGCGACGTGCACCTCGAGCTCGGGATGCGGGCCGTCGCCGAGCTCCACCGCGACGCCGAAGCGGCGGCTCTCGCGCTCGAGCACGTCGCGCAGCCAGCCGGCGTCCTTGCGCGACGCGCGCTCGAGGCGGAAGCGCCGGATGCGCATCGGAGCGATCGACAGCCGGGTGAGCTCGCCGCTCTCCGCGACCTCGGCCAGGTACATCGCGACCAGGTCGCCGCGGAATTCCTCGTAGCCGCCGATGCCCTCGTAGTCGTTCAAGAGGTCGCCGCAGCCGTAGAGGACGAGCTTGCCCTCGAAGACCTCGATCGGCCGCGGGTGGTGCGAGGAGTGTCCGTGCACCACGTCGGCGCCGGCGCGAACGAGCCTGTGGGCGGCGCGCACCTGGTGCTCGGGGACGTGGTAGCCCCAGTTGCTGCCCCAGTGCAGCGACACCACGACCACGTCTCCGTTCTGCTTGGCGGAGCGCGCGAGCTCCTCGATGCGCTCGAGGCCGCCGTCCTCGAGCAGGGCGACGCCGGGGCGGCGCTCGCCGGCCGCCCAGCTCGCCGGGATGCCGCTCGTGTCGCTGCCCGCCGCGATCACCACGACGCGCCTCTTGCCCGGCGCGCCGACCGTCGCCGGGCGCCACGCCTCGGACGCGTCGCGTCCCGCGCCGGCCGTGCGGATGCCGGCCTTCGCGAGCACGTCCAGGGTCTCGAGCAGGCCCTCGCGGCCGAAGTCGAGCACGTGGTTGTTGGCGAGGACGCAGCAGTCGATGCGCGCGGCCGTCAAGCAACGCACGTTGTCGGGATGCATCCGGTAGTGGATCTCCTTGCCGGCGGCGCGCGCGTCGCTTCGCGTCACCGAGGTCTCGAGGTCGACGATGCGCGCGTCGGGCGCGTGGCGATCGAGGACCTCGAGCGCGTCGCCCCAGACGTACGCGAAGTCGGCCTTGCGCGGGATCGCGCCGTGCACCCGCGCGGCGAGCGCGACGTAGAACAGCGCGCTCTCGACGCCGTCCTCGTAGAGCCGCGGATCGCCCGGGTGCGGCAGGATCTGGTCGATGCCGCGCCCGGTCATCACGTCGCCGCTCAGGAAGAGCTTCATGTCCGGACGGCCGTCACGTCTCGGTGCGCTCGCCGCCGGCGACGCCGCAGCGGCCGGGTGAGGAGCCGCGGCAGCAACGCGTGATCGGGGTCGCGCTCGCGCTCGAGCAGGAGACGCGCGATGCCGTCCTCGACCGCCCGCCGCACCTTCTCGCGCACCGCGAAGGCGACCTCCTCCTCGTCCTGCCGGCCCGCGAGGTGGCGCGTCTCGACGGGCTCGCCGAAGTGGAAGTAGAGGCGCTCGGGCCTCGGCAGCGCGGTCGGTCCGATGCCGCGCGCGATCGGCGGGATCAGCTCCGGGCGCGCCACGAGCCGTCGCAGGACCGGCCCGAGCGGGGTGGCGAGGAGGTCGTCCGCGTCGAGCAGGATGTCGTACGCGTCCTCCGCGCCGACCGCCGAGAACGGCACGATCGGGTAGCCGAACTCGATCGCCAGCCGCGCGAACCCCGTCCGCTTGCCCCAGATCAGGCAGTACTTCTCGCCCCGGCGCTTGAACACCTCGCGCGCGCCGCCGGGGAAGACGACCAGCGACTCCCCCGCCTGCATCAGCGCTCGCCCGTTCTCTCGTGTGCCGTCGACGACGCCGAAGCGCGCCACCAGCTCGCGCCAGCCGGGGATCCGGAAGTGCAGGTGGTCACCGAGCGTGCGCGGGAAGCGGCCGGTGCGCTCGTAGAGGGCGAGCAGCAGCAGCGGCGCGTCGAGCACCGCCCAGGTGGTGTGGTTGCCGGCGAAGAGCACCGGGCGGTGCCGCGGCACGTGCTCGACCCCGGAGAGCTCGGGCGCCGTGAGCCAGCGCCACGGCGCCAGCGCGACGCGCACCAGCGACGCGTCGAGGCGCGAGGGCCGATGGCCGATCGACGACGGCTCCATCGCGCGCTCCGTCGCCTCAATGGTGGGCGGCGAGCTTCAGGAGCGAGCCGCCACGATGCAAGCCGGCGATCGCCTCGGCGAGGAGGTCTGCGACGGCCACCGTCTGGAGGTTGCGCGGCAGCGTCGCGGGCGCCGCCACCGTGTCCGTGACGACGATCCGCCGGATCGGCAGCGCGTCGAGGCGCGCCGCCGCCGGGCCGACCAGCACGCCGTGCGTCGCGACGACCGCCATCTCGGGCCGGCACCCCGCCGCGAGCAGCGCCCGGGCCGCCGCCTCGATCGTCCCGCCGGTCGTGATCATGTCGTCGACGAAGATGGGACGCCGGTCGCGCACGTCGCCCGTCACCTGGCGCACGGACACGCGCTCGCCGCTCGCGCGCACCTTGTGCACGAGCGCGACCGGCAGGCCGAGCCGCGCCGCGTAGCGGTCCGCGAGCTTCGCCGCGCCGAGGTCGGGCGCGACGACCACGCCGTCGTCGGCGAACACCCCGCGGATCGCGTCCGCAAGCAGCGGTACCGCCGTCAGGTGCTCGACCGGGACGGCGAAGAAGCCCTCGAGCGCGGCCGTGTGCAGGTCGACGCAGACGACGCGCGCGAACCCGCCCGTCTGCACCAGGTCGGCCGCGACCCGCGCGCCCACGGCCTCGCGGCCGCGCGCGCGACGGTCCTGCCGCGCGTAGCCGAAGTACGGGATCACGGCCGTCGAGCGCGCGGCGCCGCTTCGCCGGCACGCGTCGGCGAGGAGCAGCAGCTCGAGCAAGCTCGCCTCCGCCGGGGGCGAGGTCGACTGCACGAGGTAGAGGTCGCGGCCCCGCACGCTCTCGCCGAGCTCGATCGACATCTCGCCGTCCGGGAAGCGCTCGATGGTCCGCTGCACCGGCTGGACGCCGAGCCGCATGGCGATCGACCCGGCGAGCGCCGTGCTCGCCGATCCCGCGACGATCGAGGCCTCGCCCATCGCCCGAGGCCCTAGCCGGCCGCCTTGGCGGCCGGCCGCCGCTCCGCGTACGAGGCGCGCAGGATCCTCTGCACCTCGTCGTCCTCGGTGGGCTCGAAGTTGCGGTAGTAGAACCCGACCGCGCCGAAGTCGGCACGCTCGTGCGGACAGACCAGCTCGTCGACCTCCTTGCGCAGCGCGGCGCACGACTCGGCCGCGCCGACCGGTACGGCGGCGATGAGGCGCGCCGGCTTGCGCCTGCGCACGGAGCGCACCGCCGCCCGCATCGTCGCGCCGGTCGCGAGGCCGTCGTCGACGACGATCACCGTCCGGCCCCGCATCTCCGACATCGCGTTGGGGCCGCGGAAGCGCCGCTCGCGGCGCTGCGCCTCCGCCCGCTGCTCGGCGGTCACGCGCTCGACGTAGGACGCCGGCACGCCGAGCTCCGCGATGATGTCGTCGTTCAGGTAGCGCCCGCCGTTCGCCGTCACCGCGCCGATCGCGAGCTCAGGCGAGTCCGGCGCGCCGAGCTTGCGCGCGACGACGACGTCGAGATCCGCCTCCAGCGCGCGCGCCACCTCGGCAGCGACCGGCACGCCGCCGCGCGGGATGCCGAGCACCAGCACGTTCTCGCCCCGATGGCGCGCGAGGCTTCGCGCGAGAGCGACGCCGGCGTCGCGCCGGTCCTCGAACAGGGCGTGCTCACGAAGGAACAAAGAGCGTTCGTTCACGGCCGTCTCCTCGGGGCCTTCTCGACCGAAGGCTCACCCGGCTGAGAGAGCAATCCTCCGGCCATCCTCGCGCACCGCGCCGAGCCCCTCGATCTCGACCCGGCTGCCGTCGATCGTCGCCCGCGCGCCGAACTGCGCGGCGAGCCACAGGTTGGTCGTCAGGTGATCGGTGGGTGCCGGCACCAGGTAGCGGCTCGTGCCGGTCGCGACGGCGGCGAACGGGACGAGCTGGTCGGCGACGTGGCGATCGGTGCTCGCCTGCGACGCGAGGTCCGAGAGCAGCTGCTCCGCGACGAAGCGACCGATGTCCTCGGAGCGCCGCCCCGGTGCTCCCGCCCGGTCGGCGCCCAGCCGGCAGCCGAACGAGGTCTCCGCCCACACGGCGAGGCTCGCGCCCGGCCGAGCGGCGAGGACGTCCTCGATGCGCTCGATGCGGGCGTGGAGCCCGGCGTGCTCGAGGCGTTCCTCGCAGGCCCGCGCCATCCGCTCGGCGACCGCGCGCTCGGCGAGCCGGCTCGCGAACGCGATCCCCTCGACCGAGCGCACCGTACCCGCCTCGCCCAGGACGAGCGGCGCGAGTCGCCGTCGCGCGGGCTCGACCCGCAGCTCGATCGTCCCCGCGCCCTGCGGGACGTACCCGGCGCGCAGCACCTCGATCTCGACCGCGGCGCCCGTGCGCGCGAGCAGCGGTGCGAGCACGTGCTGCATGTGGAACGGCGACGGCGCGAAGTCCTGGAAGACGCCGCCCCGGATCCGCGCCACCACGCGGTCGTCGGCGAAGCAGGCGACGGGCAAGATGCCGAGAGCGAGCATGGTCGCGGAGCCGGCGCTGCCGATGTCCCAGTCGTAGCGTCCGCCGCGGATCCGCTCACCCGGCTTGAAGAGGAACTCGAGCGCGCCGACCTCGACGCCCTCCACCTCGCCCGAGCACAGCTCGGCGCACGCGCGCACCGCCGCGACGTGCTGCGCCCGCAGCCCGCGCTTCGGCCGGCGCACGCGCGCGTTCGTCACGTGCAACGTCCGTCCGAGCAGCGCCGCGAAGGCGGTCGCGAACCGGACGATCGTCCCGCTGCCCGAGCCGGCCGCACCGTCGACGTGGATCGGCCGGGCGGCGTCCATGTCAGGGCTTGCCGAAGGCCAGGTTGCCGTGCCGGTCCGACATGGCCAGGACCGGATTCCCGCCCGCGTCCACCCCGAGCTCCGAGCGGCCTTCGGTCTCGCGGTGCGAGAGGACGAGGACGGCGGCACCGTCGTCCGACAGCCTCGCCTCCGCGCCCACGAGCTGGCCGGGATGCGAGAGGACGAGGTACGGATCGCCGCGCGCCGAGACCGCGACCACGGCCCGGACGTTGCCGTCCTCGTCATGCAGCGAGACCATCGCCGATCCATGCACGTCGGCCGTCACGGTCACCCCGCTTTTGCCGTTCGGCGCGTAAAGCCCGATCGCAGCGCCGCCGTCCCGAAGCGCGGACACCCGCGCACCGACCCGGCCGTCGCCGGACCGCAGCTCGATCCTGCTCGAGCCGTCGGGATCGAGAGCCAACGAGCCACGCTCGCGACCCTCCGCGTCGCGCAAGACGAACGCCTCCGCTTCGATCTGCGCATGCATCGACGCACCTCCGCTGCCTCTGGTGCCCCGCTCGTGGGAGGGCCACGCTGCGGCCCGGAGCCGTACCTCGCCGATTTTCGCCCACCGGCGGAGGCCGGCCCAAGGGGAGCGGGCCGCAGCGTGGATGCCCGGTCGCGTCCGCGTCAGGTACGGCGTGGACGCGCGCCGGGCGAATCGGGTCTCCGTGCCGGCACGGGCGCAAGACGGCTCATGCGGCCGCCCGGGCCTCGTGCTGGCGCGGCTCGCAGATGCACGCGAGCGTCTCGGCCACCTCGCCGGCCGCCACGTCGTGCGCACCGGACCTCTGCTCGCGCTTGAACTCGCGCGCGATGTCGTTCAGCGACAGGATCCCGACCAGATGCTCCTCGCTGTCGACCACCGGAAGCCGCCGCACCTTGTTCGTTCGCATGATCGATTCGGCCGAGAACGTGCTGTCCTCCGGCCGGCAGGAATGGACGCTCTTCGACATCACCTCGGATACCTTGATCGCGCCGAGCGGACGGCCCGAGAGGTAGCCCGACATGCAGATGTCGCGATCGGTGATCATGCCGACGACGTGCCCGGCGTCGTCGACCACGGGAGCGCAGCCGCAGTCGCCTTCCCACATGACCTTCGCGGCCGCGAGGACCGAGTCCTCGGGACGGCACGTCCGCACCTGCGGGTTCATGATCTGGCTGACGTTCATCTCACTGCTCCTTCGGCAGCCTCGCCGATCGCTGCCGGTCAACCTCGACCAGCGAAGGGTGACGCAAAGCGCTTGCCATCCCGCGCGCCGACGCGAGACGAGCAAACGCGCCGGCCTCGCGGCGACCAGCCTCCGCGCCCGCGAGAATCGGCCTCGACCGAATTTCTCGCCGCTGCGACGGCAGCCGCGCTACGGCACCCGACGGATGCGCTCGCGCGTGTTGCGCTCGCGCAGGACGCGCAGGAACGCCGGCAGCCCGAGCAGCAGGGGATGGCGGCGCAGGCGGTCCGTGACCGCGATCTTGACGCCGGCCTTCCGCTCCGCCTCGTTGGCCGCGAGATCGGCGAGGTGCGGCTCGGTCAGCACGATGCGCGCCCAGCGCAGGTAGCCGCGCGAGCGGCTGCGCCGCACCATGCGGCGCGCGCTCTCCGCGAGCTCGTCCCAGGCGGGATGCGGCAGCTTGCGGTAGTGGTCGCGCTCGCGGACGAGCAGCCCCGTCGCGGCGGCGAAGCCGTCGAGCAGCAGCGGGTGGAGCTCGTCGTAGAACGCGGCGTGCGCGGCGCGGAGCGCCCGGATGCGCTCCCAGCCCTCGAGACGCGCCTCCCCGCGGTAGCTCACCGCGAGCAGCTCGAGCGAGAAGGTCCGCGCGCTGAACCTCTCGGGCAGCAGCCCGGCGACGATCGCGGTCACCGTCTGGTTGGCGTCGACGAGCCGCTCGACGAGCCACGCGCGCAGGGCGTCGCTCTCCGCCCAGGCGATCCACACCAGCTTCGACAGGCGTCCCGCGTTGTACAGGTCGCCGGGCCCGGGTCCGCACTCGCGCTCGAGGTCCGGGACGTCGATCACGTTGTACTTGCCGGCGAGGCGCACGCCGTCCGCCGTCGTCTCCCAGACGAAGTGCACGTTCGGCGGCAGGCGGCGGTTCATCCATGCGCGCAGCGCCGAGTCGTGGAAGCGCGCGTAGTCGTCGACCACGACGTAGATGTCCGGAAAGCTGCTCGGCTTGCGCAGGTTCGGCGTGTACCACGAGCCGTAGCCGATGACGGCCCGGATCCGCCCCTCGTCGCGTGCGCGGAGCGCCTCGGGCAGGTGCTGCCAGTCGTCGCCCGGCACGCGGGTTGCGGCGCCCGCGACCAGTTCGACCGCGCGCGCCCGGTACGCGGCGGGAAGCTCCCAGTCGAGCAGCCTGGCCGCTGCCGGAGGATCGCTCGCGTGGTCGAGCGTCGCGCCGGCGGCGGGCGGGCCGCCGCGTGCGTCGGACGCCGCGAGCTCGAAGCGCGCGACGACGCCGTAGTGGTCGCTCGCCCACAGCACGCCGTCGCTCGTCACCGGTGACGCGCTGTCGAGGATCAGCCGGGCCTGGCTCGGCTTCCAGCGCTCGTCGCCCGCGGCGACCGAGAACAGGAAGTCGATGCGCTTGCCGGCGGTCGCCGAGGCGGCGGCGAGGGCCTGCCCCCAGGTGTGTCCCACCGCCTCGGGGTGGATCTCGCGGTAGGCGTCGGCCCAGCCGCGGACGCCGGTCAAGAGCCGGATCTCGTGCGCGTGCTCGTCGGCGTTGAAGTCGCCGCCGACGAGCAGCGGGTGGTGGTGGCGCGACGAGGCGACCGCGCGCAGCAGCGAGACGATCTGCCGCCGGCGCTCGGCCGCCGAGAAGGCCGTGAGGTGCACCGAGTAGACGCTGAACGGACCGCGCGGCCCGCCGAGCACCGCCTCGAGCGCGACGCGCTGCTCGAACGGCGCGAAGCGCGACGACAGCCGGTGCACGCGCTCCTCGAGGATCGGCAGGCGCGACAGGATCGCCGGCCCCTCCTCGAACTCGAGATCGGGCAGCAGCCGCTTGACGGCGTCGCCGAGGCGCCAGAGCCACGCCGGGTTCGCGCGCGCGTAGCGCCACTCCATGCCGAGCTTGTCCGCGAGCAGGCGCGCGGTGTTGTCGTGGCGCGCGCTCCGCGATGCCTCCTGCAGCAGGACCACGTCGGGCGCGGCCCGCGCGAGCTGCTCCGCGACCGTATCGAGGCGCTGCAGCACCGAGCCGCGAGCGCGCTGCGCCGCGAACAGGGGCGGGCCGTGCAGCAGGTTCACGGTGACGACGACGAGGCTCGGGGCCTCCTGGTCTCCCGAGCGCGGCTCGCGACCCGCGACCGAGCTCACGCGACCTGCGTCCCCGCGGCCCGGCCCGAGGCGGCCGCGATCCGCGGTGCGACCGCCGCCTCCCGCCCGGCGATCGCGCGCAGGTCGTCGCCCGAGATCGTCTCGCGCTCGAGCAGCAGCGCGGCCGCCCTGCGCAGGATCCCCGCCCGCTCCGCGAGGATGCCGCGCACGCGCGCGTACTGCTCGTCGAGGATACGGCGCACCTCGCGGTCGATCTGGCGTGCGGTCGCGTCGCTGTAGTCCCCGCCCGGCGGCCGCTGCGGCGCCTCGAGGAAGACCGGCATGGGCTCGCTCTGGAAGCTGACGCCGCCGAGCTTGTCGCTCATGCCGTAGACCCGGACCATGCTCTTCGCGATCTCGGTCGCCTTGCGCAGGTCGTCCTGCGCGCCGGTCGACACCTCGCCGTAGACCAGCTCCTCGGCGACCCGCCCGCCGAGCAGCACGGCGATCTTGTTCGACAGCTCGGTGCGCGTCATCAAAAAGCGGTCCTCGGTGGGAAGCTGCAGCGTGTAGCCCAGCGCCGCAATGCCGCGCGGCACGATCGAGATCTTCTGCACCACGTCGGAGCCCGGGATCGCGAGGCTGGTGAGCGCGTGGCCGACCTCGTGGTGCGCCACGCGCTCGCGCTCCGCCGGGTTCAGCACGCGGTTCTTCTTCTCGAGGCCGCCGACGATGCGCTCGACCGCCTCCTGCAGCTCGGCGAGCGTGACGGCGTCCTTGCCCCGCCGCGCCGCCAGCAGAGCCGCCTCGTTGACGACGTTCGCGAGGTCGGCGCCGGCGAAGCCGGTCGTCATCCCGGCGACGACGTCGAGGTCGTCCTTCGAGGCGAGCACGACGCCGCGCGCGTGCACCTCGAGGATCGCGCGCCGCCCCGCCTTGTCGGGTCGGTCGACGAGCACGTGGCGGTCGAAGCGTCCCGCGCGCAGCAGCGCCGGGTCGAGGATCTCGGGCCGGTTGGTCGCGGCCATCAGGATGACGCCGGAGCGCGGATCGAAGCCGTCCATCTCGACCAGGAGCTGGTTCAGCGTCTGCTCGCGCTCCTCGTGCGCCATCGGACCGATGCCGCGCGCCTTGCCGAGCGCGTCGAGCTCGTCGATGAAGACGATGCACGGCGCCTTGGCGCGCGCCTGCTCGAACAGGTCGCGGACGCGCGAGGCGCCCACGCCGACGAACATCTCGACGAACTCCGAGCCGCTGATCGAGAAGAACGGCACGCCCGCCTCGCCGGCGACGGCGCGCGCGAGCAGCGTCTTGCCCGTTCCGGGAGGGCCGACCAGCAGCAGTCCCTTCGGGATCTTGCCGCCGAGGCGGCGGAACTTCTCCGGCGTCTTCAGGAACTCGACGACCTCGCGCAGCTCCTCCTTCGCCTCGTCGACGCCCGCGACGTCGGCGAAGGAGACGTCGACCTCCTTCTCGAGATAGACCTTGGCCTTGCTCTGACCGATCGCGAGCAGGCCGCCGCGGCCGGCGCCCGGACGGCGCATCAGCAAGGCCCACGCGGCGACCACGAGCAGCAGCGGCGCGAGCCAGGTGAGCAGCGTGGCGAGGACGCCGGCGTCGCGGACGCCGCGCACGCGCACGCCGTGCGCCGCGAGCTGCCGCATCAGATCGGGGTCCTCGACCCGGACGGTCTCGAAGCGCTGCCCGGACGGAGGGCCGCCGTCGCGGCCCGCCTCGGGCTCGAGGACGCCCGTGATCACGCTCGGCGAGACGGCCACCTCCTCGACGCGTCCGGCGTCGAGGGCCGCCTTGAACTCGCTGTACGAGAGCTCCCGGCCGGCGAAGATCGGCCGGCCGAGGAGTGCCACCGCGAGCAGCAGCCAGAGGACGAGCGGCAGGTAGGACAGCGGAGATCGCTTGCTCCGGTTCACGCCACGGCATCGAGCAAGATTCGCGCACGAGCGGCGCGCGCGTCCCGCTCGCGTGGTCCGGCGCGCTTCCCACGCCTTGGAGCCGCGCTGGCCTGCGCTTCCGAGGGCTGCGAAGGACGGCCGGCGCGCGGGCCGCCGGCCCGTCGGGCGACGCCGCCGCGCGGCACGGCACCCCGTCGCCGGCGGCACGCAACCTGCGAGCCGAGCGGGCGATGGCGAAGCCGTGGAGC
>JBFMAS010000054.1:0-7284 GCA_040755575.1 Thermodesulfobacteriota bacterium | reverse complement strand
TCACCGGGCTCGACTTCGGGCTCCGGCCGCGCGAGCCGAGCTCGCTCTACCGCGGCTTCACCAAGCCGACGAGCGTCGCGCTCGCGCGGCGCTGCCGCGCCGCGCACGGCGGCACGCTGGCCGAGGCCGAGCGCAGCTTCGGCGTCCCCGCGAGCGTCGTCGCGGCGATCATCCACATCGAGTCGGGCTGCGGGCGCAACACCGGCTCCGAGGTGGTGCTCCACCGGCTCGCCCGGCTCGCCATGGCGAACGAGCCGGCGAACCTGCGGCGCAACGTGCTGCGCCACTCGCTGGTTCGCGATCGGGATGGGGAGGTCGAGGAGCTGACGCGCGAGCGCGCGCAGTACCTCGAGGACACCTTCTACCCGGAGGTGCTCGCGACCTTCCAGCTCGCCGACCGTCTCGACATCGACCCGCTCGGCATCCGCGGCTCGGGCTCCGGGGCGTTCGGCATGCCGCAGTTCCTGCCGCGCAGCTACCTGAGCTACGGCGTCGACGGCAACGGCGACGGCCGCATCAGCCTGTACGATCCCGACGACGCGATCCACTCGTGCGCGAACTACCTCGCCGCCCACGGCTGGCGGACGGGCATGACGCGCGCGGAGCGCCGCCGCGTGATCTGGCACTACAACCGCTCGGACGCGTACATCGACGCCGTGCTCGCGCTCGCCGAGCGCCTCGACGGGCCGCCGTCCACGGTGCAGAGCGCGCGGCGCAAGAGCACGACCAAGACCGTCGCGCGGAAGCCCGCCAAGAAGCCGGCCGCGAAGAAGGCCGTCGCGAAGAAGCCCGCCAAGAGCAAGACCCGCACCGCGCAAGCCGCAAATTGACAGCGTTCGGGGCGACGACTATCGCTTGTCGGATCCCCGCCGCCGCCCCGCGGTCCGGCACACCCCGAAGAGCAGCAAACCAGAGGACGAACGCACCATGACCGAGCGCAAGGCCACCAACATCGTCTGGCACGCGGGCCACGTGAACCGCGACGACCGCGAGAAGATCAACGGCCACAAGGGCTGCACGGTCTGGTTCACGGGGCTCTCGGGATCGGGCAAGTCGACGATCGCGGTGGCGGTCGAGAAGGCGCTCTGGGACCGCGGCGTGCGCGCGTACATCCTCGACGGCGACAACATCCGGCACGGCCTGAACAGCAACCTCGGCTTCTCGCCGGAGGACCGCACCGAGAACATCCGGCGCATCGGCGAGGTCGCGAAGCTCTTCACCGACGCCGGCATCGTCGCGCTGACCGCGTTCATCTCGCCCTACCGCGCCGACCGCGACAAGGTGCGCTCGCTGATGGGCGACGGCGACTTCGTCGAGGTGCACGTCGACTGTCCCGTCGAGGAGTGCGAGAAGCGCGACGTCAAGGGCCTCTACGCGAAGGCGCGCGCGGGGCAGATCAAGGAGTTCACCGGCATCTCGGCGCCCTACGAGGCGCCCGCCAAGCCGGAGCTCGTGCTGCGCACCGCCGAGCTCAGCGAGCAGCAGAGCACCGACGCGGTGATGCGCTACCTCGAGGAGAAGGGCTACATCCCGCGCGCGTGAGCGGCGGCACGACGCCGACGCCCCGCCCCCCGCAGCGAGGCCCATCGGAGGAGCGGAGCATCGAGCGAAGCTCGATGCGACCACCGCACGGGGGCGATGCGACGGCGCACGGGGGCGACAGCGTGATCGACATCGACGGCATCGGCGAGGACGTCCCGCTCCTCGAAGGGATCCGCACCGCGTGCGCGATCCGCCGGCTGAAGCCGGATCCCGTGCCGCGCGAGCTGATCCGCAAGGTCTGCGAGGCGGGCACGTTCGCGCCGAGCGGCGGCAACCGCCAGCCGTGGTGCTTCGTCGCGGTCACCGACCCCGAGCGCCGCGCCTGGTTCGCCGAGCGCTACCGCGCGGTGTTCGACCCGTACATCCGGCCTGCGGTCGAGGCGTCGCAACGGCCGGACTACCCGGCCGAGAAGCGCAAGGTCCTCGCGGGCGGCCTGCATCTCGCAGCGCACCTGCACGAGGCGCCCGTGTACCTGTTCGTCGCCGGCTGGACGCGGCGCGGGCTGCCGCAGCCACAGGCGCTCTTTCCCGCGATCCAGAACGTGCTGCTCGCCTGCCGCGCGGTCGGCCTCGGCGCGTCGTTGACCAACATCCACCTCGCCTTCCGCGAGGAGGTCGACCGCTGGCTCGGCCTGCCCGAGAACCGTCCGAGCATCGCGATGCTGCCGATCGGCTGGCCGCGCGTTCCGTACCGGCGTCCCGTGCGGCGCAGCATCGACGAGTGCCTCTTCTTCGAGCGCTACGCCGGACCGGAGGGAGCCGCTTGACGGGAATGCTTTCATAACGGGGCTATCCAAGGAGAGGAAGCATGTCGCAACATCACAAGGTCGTCATCCTCGGCTCCGGCCCCGCAGGGCTCACGGCGGCGCTGTACGCGGCCCGCGCCAACCTGGCGCCGGTCGTGGTCGACGGCGGCCAGCCGGGCGGCCAGCTCACGATCACCACCGAGGTCGAGAACTTCCCCGGCTTTCCCGACGGCATCATGGGACCCGAGATCGTCGAGCTGTTCCGCAAGCAGGCGGAGCGCTTCGGCACGCACTACGTCGCCGCCGAGGTGACCGACGTGGATCTCGCCAAGCGCCCGTTCACGCTCACCATGAGCAACGGCGACACCATGCAGGCCGAGACGCTGATCATCGCGACCGGCGCATCGGCGAAGCTCCTCGGCCTGCCCTCCGAGTCGCGGCTCATGGGCTACGGCGTGTCGGCGTGCGCCACCTGCGACGGCTTCTTCTTCCGCGACAAGGACGTGCTCGTCGTCGGCGGCGGCGATACCGCGATGGAGGAGGCGATCTTCCTGACGCGCTACGCGAAGCGCGTCGGCGTCGTGCACCGGCGCGACAGCCTGCGGGCGTCGAAGATCATGCAGGAGCGCGCCTTCAAGAACCCGAAGATCCACTTCGTCTGGGACAGCGTGATCGACGAGATCCACGGCAAGCGCGAGACCGGCGTCGACGCGGTGACGCTGCGCAACGTCAAGACCGGAGCGCTGGAGCGCGTCTCGATCGACGGCGTCTTCATGGCGATCGGCCACGAGCCGAACACCCGGCTCTTCCGCGGCAAGGTCGACATGGACGAGCGCGGCTACATCGTCACCAGGCCGCGCTCCACCGAGACGAACGTTCCGGGCCTCTTCGCGGCGGGCGACGTCCAGGATCCGGTCTACCGTCAAGCAATCACCGCCGCGGGCACGGGCTGCATGGCGGCGATGGACGCGGAGCGCTTCCTGGAGGCGCTCGGAGAATAGCGATCGACTCCCGTCGACTCGTCCCGGGCAGGTTCACCGGCCTCGCGGTGGTGCTGGTCGCGCTGTCGTTCGCCGCGACCCTGATTCCGGAGGCCGACGCCCGGCTGTGGATCGTCGACGTCGCGTACACGGTGCTTCTCGGCTTCGCCGTGACCAGCGTGCGCGGGCGCCTTCGCATCGCGACGGTGCTGCTCGCGCTGCCCGCGCTGATCGGCCACTGGTCGCTCCGCGCCGACGCACCACCCGTGCCGCGGCTGCTCGTGTTCTGCTTCACCGCGGCGTTCCTCGCCTTCCTGACCCTGGTGATGCTCTGGGTCGTGCTGCGCGAGCAGGTGGTCACCGTCGACACGCTGATCGGCGCGGTGTGCGCCTACTTCCTGATCGGCGTCACCTTCGGCACGACCTACGCGATCGTCGGATTGACGACGCCGAACGCGTTCGACGTCTCGCCGGCGCTCGCCGCCGCGGCCGACTGGCATCCGCCCGCGTCGCCGCTGTCACCGCTGCTCCAGTACTACAGCTTCGCGACGCTCTCGACGCTCGGCTACGGCGACATGTCGCCGGTGAGCCCGGCCGCGCGCTCGCTGTCGGTGCTCGAGGGGCTCGCCGGGCCGCTCTACCTGGCGGTGCTGATCACGCGGCTGGTCGGCATGCACACCGCGCGCTCGAGCCGGCGCTGACCGTCGGCGGTCACCAGACCGACCACGAGCTGCTCTACGTCGCGGCCTTGCCGCACGACCTGACGCCGGCCGATGGATACCGTGACGCGCTGCCGAGACGACGCCCTTCGCCGCCAGAGGGGCGAAGCTCGCTCGGCGTCATCCGGCACCGCCACTGGGACATCGCCTCGCACCTCGATGATTGACGGTCACGAGACCAGCTCGATCTCGCTCGGCCGCCAGCTCTTGTCGAAGAACGGCTCCAGCGGGCCGTAGAGGCGCAGGATCACGAACCAGCCCTTGTCGGGCACGGTCTGGCGATGTTGGTCCGGGAACGGGCGACGAAGTACCCACCCTGCGGCAGTCCGCCCTCGTAGCCGGGCGGGACGATCAGGTACTTGCCGCCTTCGCCTCGGTCGGCTCCGGGCACCCCGATGTCGACGACCCAGCGAAACCATTGGTCGTCGATCGCGCCGAGGAGCTTCGGCGGCACCTCGAGGACCATCGGCCCCTTCGTCAGGTCGAGCACGCCGAAGGCGTAGACCGTGTCCGCGTTCGCCGTCAGGAACAAGGACTTCGCGTCCATGAGGTCGGAGAAGACGATGACCTCGTTGTCGTTCACGCCGATGCCGTGCAGGCCCTTGCGCAGGCTGGCGATGCTGACCCCGTCCATGCTGTTCACGAACGCGTTGTAGGCGTGCGTGAAATCGATCTGGTCGTACATCTTGTCGGCCGTCGCCTTGCTCGGCACGCCGTCCTCGAACTCGAGCGTGCCGAGCCGGCTCTCCACCCGATCGGGCGTGACGATCGAGGGCGGGACGGCGCCGCTCGGCTGGGCGGTCGCCACGCGCGGTGCTGCGAGCACGGCGCAGGCGAGGAGGATGTTCAGACGATCGATGAGTTTGGACATCGTTTCCTTCCCCTGGGCGAGACTATCCGGGGCTCGCCCGGGTGCTTGCCATTGCGTGCCAAGCGAGTATTTTTCTTGTCGCTGCGTTCGCGGGCATGAGAGCCGTGCCACTCATCCGTGCCGCGGGCGTCCTCGCCTTTGCCCGCTTTCTCGGCACCGTCGGTGCGGGCGTCGAAGGGCAGTGGGAGCGCGTCGGTCTGTCACCTCGCGCGCTCTTCGAGCCCGAGCGGCTCCTGCCGTGGAACCTGGTGACACGCTTCGTCGAGGAGCGCGCACGGGCGCAGGGCATCGACGATCTCGGGCTCCGGGTTGGCCAGCAATCGACCGTGGGCGCGCTCGGGATGTTCGGCGCCGCGATCGGGGCGGCACGCACGCTGGGCCAGGCATTCGCTGCGGCGCGCGACCAGGTCGTGTCGCACAACTCGGCGGCGAGCTACTGGGTCGTCTACGACGGCGGCTCGGCGCGGATCTGCAGGCGTTTTCGCGAAGGCACCGCCGAGTCGCGCCAGGCCGACCTGTTCACCGTCGCGCTGATGACGCAGCTCGTTCGCCTCGCGGCGGGCCTCGACTGGACTCCTTCGCGAGTCGAGCTGCAGAGCACGGGCAGTCTCGAGCTGCGCGACACCGGCCTCCTCGGCGACGCCAGGATCGAGGTCGCGCAGCGGGTGACGAGTATCGAGCTCCCGCGCCACCTCCTGAGCCGTCCGCTCGCCACGACCACGCGGCGCCCCTCGCCGTCGGCACCGCAGCTCGCCGCATGGGTGCGGAGCGCTCCACCGAGGGACTTCGTGTCCTCGCTCGAGAGCCTGCTCGCGGCTTTGCTGGAGGCCGGGCGTACGGACGTCGTGAGCGCGGCCGAGGCCGCCGGCATGACGGTCCGCAGCTTCCAGCGCCGCCTGGGCGAGACCGGCTTGACGTACTCGGCGCTCCTCGAGCGCATGCGCCTCCGGATGGCAATCCGAATGCTCGAGACCCCCGACGTCAGCATGATCGAGATCGCCCTCGCCCTGGGCTACTCCGACGCCGCACACTTCACCCGGGCGTTCCGCCGCTGGACGTCGACGACGCCGATGGAGTACCGACGGCTCCTGCTGCGAGCTGACGCGAGCACGCCGCGCTCGGCGTGACGGGCGAGCGGACGGCGTCGTTCGGGCCGGTGCCGCCACGATCGCTCACCAGAAGCTGGCCAAGCGCTCGAAGAACCAGAACGCCGCCAGGATGCCCATCCCGAACGGCGCCACGCGCCCCATGCGCATCGCGAGCGTCGCCGCTGCGCACCGCGCGAGCGTCGCCAGACCGAGCGCCGCCGCGATGAATGCGAGCTGCCCGATCTCGACTCCCACGTTGAACGAGAGCAACGCGAGCGGCACGTCGTCTCGCGGCACTCCCATCTCCGACATCGCTCCGGCGAAGCCGAAGCCGTGCAGCAACCCGAAGGCGAAGGCGACCAGCCACGGTGAGCGCGCCGTCGCACCCGTCCCGCCGCGTTGGACGTGCACGATCTCGCGCGCGAGCAGCACGATGCTGAGCGCGATCGTGGCCTCGACGGGCGGTCCTGGTAGGCGAACCGCCCCGAGGACCGCGAGCGCGAGGGTGATGGAGTGCGCCAAGGTGAAGGCGGTGATCGTCGTCAGCAGGGCGCGCGTGCTGCGAACGACGAGCATCAACGCGAGCACGAAGAGGAGATGGTCGTAGCCGAGCAGGATGTGCTCGAGACCGTGCCGGAAGTATGCGCCCGCAATCGCGACCGCGCCGCCCGCTGCGGCGATCTCGACCCACGGCCGCGACGGGTGCACGAGCGTCGTCGAGGAAGCGCCGCCGGCGAGGCTCACGTGCACGAGCACGTCGGTGATCGTGCTCTGGAGTCCGAGGAACGCGATCCGCTGCCCGGCGAGACCCGGAGCCGGTGCCTCGATCACGCGCCGCTCGACGACCGAGTCGGACAGCACGCGCTCCGCCGGCTCGGTGACGTCGCGCACGCCGGCGGGAAGCTGCAGCGCGAGCGGCAGCCGCATGCCGGAGAGCAGCGGCGTCCGCCAAAGAACGTGGTAGCGATTGGGCGTAGTCTCACGGATCTCGAGATAGGCGGGACGCGCCTCGTGCCCACGGGCTTCCGGCACGCTTCCCGAGGCCAGGATCGTCGACGCCAGCAGCACGACGAGCATGCGCCAGGCGAGCGGGCGTGTCCTCGCACACGGCGCGGCGGTCAATCGCCTCCCTCCCGGGGCATGGCCGCCGGCACGGCGGCGGGGAGCTCGGGCAAGACGACTTCGTAGAGCGCCCGCATCCGCTCGTACGCCCGACGTTTGAACTCCGCCCGGCGCTCGTCGATCCACGCGTTGCGCACCGCACCTTCGACCTCGTCGAGCTCCGGCAAGCGTCCCGGCGTCGACGACTCGACCCGTACGACGTGCCAGCCGTAGCCG
>JBFMAS010000053.1:0-7252 GCA_040755575.1 Thermodesulfobacteriota bacterium | reverse complement strand
GCCGACCCGAACCCCGTGGTGCGCCGGCGGGGCATCGCCGCGCTGCGCCGCGCCGGGGTGGAGGTCGAGACCGGGCTCGAGGCGGAGGCGGCCGAGGAGCTGATCCGCGGCTTCACGCGTCACGTGCTGACCGGGCGCCCGTTCGTGCGCCTCAAGCTCGCCGCTTCGGCCGACGGCCGGATCGCGACCCGGACGGGCGCCTCCCGCTGGATCACCGGACCCGCGGCGCGCCGCCTGGTGCACCGCTGGCGCGACGAGATGGACGCGGTGATGGTCGGGGCGGACACCGTCCTCGCCGACGACCCGGAGCTCACGTGCCGGCGCACCGGCGGCCGCGATCCCGTGCGGGTGGTGGTCGACGGGGAGCTGCGCACCCCGCCCGGCGCACGCCTGCTGCGCGCCGGGCGTGGCCCGGTGTGGATCGCGACCCGTGCCCGCCACGACGCCGGGCGTGCGCGACGTCTCGCCCGCCGCGGCGCCGAGATCCTCGCCGTACCGGCGCGCGGCGCGCACCTCGACCTGGCCGCGCTGCTGCGGGCGCTCGGCGAGCGCGACGTGACCTCGCTGCTCGTCGAGGGGGGATCCCGCCTCGCCGCCGCGCTGGTCTCGGGCGGGCTGATCGACGAGCTGTGCTGGTTCTCCGCGCCGCTCTTGATCGGGGGCGACGGCTTGCCGATGATCGGTCCGTTGGGCGTGCGCTCGCTGCAGGGCGCCTATCCCCTCGCCGACCTGCGGGTCGAGCGCGTGGGCGGCGACCTGCTGCACACGGCGCGGATCGAGGCCCGCTGAGAGAGCCATGAAGCCGACGGGAGACGCGAGAAGCCGGATCGCGCGGAGCGAGCACAGCCTGCAGGCGGCGATCGCCGACCTCGCGGCCGGCCGCATGATCCTCGTGGTCGACGACCTCGAGCAGCCGCGCCAGGGCGAGCTGTGCGTCGCGGCGCAGCTCACCACGCCGGAGCACATCGGCTTCATGGCGGTCCACGCGCGGGCGCTCGTCTGCCTGGCGATGCTGCCGACGGCCATGCAGCGGCTCGGCATCCCGCTCATGCCGGCCGACCGTACCGCGGACGAGTGCGTGCCGTACGGGACCTCGTTCGAGGCACGACGCGGGGTCTCGACCGGGATCTCCGCGGCCGACCGTGCGGCGACGATCCGCGTCGCGATCGACGAGCGCAGCGGACCGAGCGACATCGTCATGCCCGGCCACGTGCCGCCCATCCAGGTGGCCCCGGGCGGCGTGCTCGAGCGTCCGGGGCGCATCGAGGCCGCGCTCGACGTGGTACGCCTCGCCGCTTTGCGTCCGGCCGCGACGGTTTGCACCGTGCTCGACCCCGAAGGCGAGATCTCGCGCGGCACGATGCTGATCGCGTTCGCGCGCAAGCAGAAGCTCAAGATGGTGTCGGTCGAGGCGGTGGTCCAGCACCGCCTGCGCACCGAGCTGCTGGTCGAGCGCCTCGACGAGAAGGAGCTCGACAGCAGCTTCGGCGGACGCTTCCGCGCCATCGCATACCGGAACAAGGTCGACGACACCGAGCACATGGCGCTCGTCCGCGGCCGTCCGAAGGCGGGCGAGCCGGTGCTCGTCCGGGTCCACTCGCAGTGCCTGACCGGCGACGTGCTCGGCTCGCGCCGCTGCGACTGCGGCGAGCAGCTCGAGGCCGCCATGAGCATGATCGCCGCCGCGGGCCGCGGTGTGCTCGTCTACCTGCACCAGGAGGGCCGCGGCATCGGGCTCGCGAACAAGATCCGCGCGTATGCCCTGCAGGACCGGGGGCTCGACACGGTCGAGGCGAACCTCGAGCTCGGCTTCACCGACGACCCGCGTGACTACGGCATCAGCGCGCAGATCCTGCGCGACCTCGGCATCTCGACCGTCAAGCTCCTGACCAACAACGCGCGCAAGATCAGCGGCCTCACGAGCTACGGGATCGAGGTCACCGAGCGCGTGCCGCTCGAGGTCCCGCCGCACGACCTCAACATCGGCTACCTGCGCACCAAGCAGGCGAAGCTCGGCCACCTGCTGAGCAGCCTCGACGTCCCGGCAGAGCCGGGAGAGGGTGCCTGAGGTGCACGAGATCGTCGGCCGGCCCGACGGCGCCGGGCTGCGCGTCGCGGTCGTCGTGGCGCGCTTCAACCGCGCGGTGACGGAGGCGCTGCTCGACGGTGCGCTCGACGGCCTGCGCTCGCACGGCGTGGTCGACGATGCCATCGACGTGCTGCGCGTCCCGGGGGCGTTCGAGATCACGGTCGCCGCGGAGGCATGCGCGGCGAGCGGGCGCTACGCGGCGGTGGTGTGCCTCGGCGCGGTGGTCCGCGGCGAGACGCCGCACTTCGAGTTCATCGCGCGCGAGGTGAGCCGCGGCGTCAACGAGGTCGCGTGCCGCCACCGCATCCCGGTCGCGTTCGGCGTGCTCACCACCGACACCATGGAGCAGGCGCTCGCGCGCGCCGGCAGCGGCCACGGCAACAAGGGGTTCGAGGCGGCCGTGACGGCGCTCGAGATGGCGGCCCTGCTGCGCGCGCACGCGCAGTCGAGCTGAGCGGGTGCGGGCGGTGAAGCCGAGCTTCAAGGCGCGCCGCCGCGCACGGGTGCTCGCGGTGCAGGCGCTCTACCAGGTCGACGTCGCCGGCGCCGCCCCCGAGCAGGCGCTCGCGACCGCGCTGCGCATGACCGAGGGTGAGGGCGAAGCGCGCACGGCGGGTGCGGCGGCCGGCGGGGCGCCTGCGCCGGAGGTCGACGTCCGCTACGCGGAGGAGCTCGTGCGCTACGTGACCGACGAGCGGCCGCGGCTCGACGCGCTCATCGCCGCCGCGTCGGCGAACTGGCGCCTCGATCGCATGGCGCGCCTCGACGCGCAGATCCTGCGGGTCGGCGCGGCCGAGCTGGCACGCGGCTCCGCGCCGACGCCGGTGGTGATCGACGAGGCGATCGAGATCGCGCGCGAGTACTGCGGCGACGAGTCCCGCGCCTTCGTCAACGGCGTCCTCGACGGCGTCGCGCGGGCTCTGGCGGCCGAGCGGGAGGGGAGGGCGTCGTGAGCACGCTCCGCTTCGATCCGGCGATCGAGCCGCGCTGGCGCGAGTTCTGGAAGCGCGAGGGCATCTTCCGCGCCGGGAGGCGTCCGAGCGCGCCGCGGCGCTACATCCTCGAGATGTTCCCGTACCCCAGCGGCGACCTGCACATGGGGCACGGCAAGAACTACTTCATCGGCGACGCGCTGACGCGCTACTGGGTGATGCGCGGCTACGACGTGCTGCACCCCTTCGGCTGGGATGCCTTCGGGCTTCCGGCGGAGAACGCCGCCATCAAGTACCGGACGCACCCCCGTGACTGGACGCTGCGCAACATCGCGGAGTCGAAGCAGTCACTCGACATCGCCGGCGTCATGTACGACTGGTCGCGCGAGGTCACGACCTGCGAGCCGGATTACTACCGCTGGACGCAGTGGCTCTTCCTGCTGCTCTACCGGCGCGGCCTCGCGTACCGCGCCAAGGCGACGGTCAACTGGGACCCGGTCGACCAGACGGTGCTCGCCAACGAGCAGGTCGACGCCACCGGCCGCAGCTGGCGCAGCGGCGCGCTGGTCGAGAAGCGGGAGCTCGCGCAGTGGTTCTTCCGCATCACCGCTTACGCCGAGCGCCTGCTGACCGACCTCGACAAGCTCGACGGCTGGCCCGAGAAGGTCAAGGCGATGCAGCGCAACTGGATCGGGCGCAGCGAGGGCGCCGAGGTCGAGTTCGGCATCGCCGGCCGCGACGAACGCATCACGGTGTTCACGACGCGCCCCGACACGCTGTTCGGCGCGACCTTCCTCGTGCTGGCGCCCGAGCACCCGCTGGTCGCGGAGCTGACGACGCCGGAGCGCCGCGCCGAGGTCGACGAGTACGTCGCGCAGGCGCGGCGGCGCAGCGAGATCGACCGGCAGAGCACCGAGCGCGAGAAGACCGGCGTCGCGCTCGGCGCACGCGCCGTCAACCCGGTGAACGGCCGCGAGATCCCGATCTGGATCGCCGACTACGTGCTGATGGGCTACGGCACGGGCGCCATCATGGCGGTGCCGGCGCACGACCAGCGCGACCTCGAGTTCGCGCGCGCCTTCGGTCTGCCGGTCGAGGTGGTGATCGCGCCGCGGGGCGAGAGGCCCGACGGCGCGACGCTCGCCGCTGCGTTGACCGACGACGGCGTGATGGTGAGCTCGGGCCGCTTCGACGGGCAGGACAACCGCGCGGCGGGACGGGCGATCGTCGACTGGCTCGCCGAGAGTGGACGCGCGCGGCCCAAGGTGACGTACCGCCTGCGCGACTGGCTGGTCAGCCGGCAGCGCTACTGGGGCGCGCCGATCCCGATGCTGCACCGCGCCGACGCCACCATCGTGCCGGTCCCCGAGCAGGACCTTCCCGTGGTGCTGCCCGCGATCGAGGATTTCCTGCCGCGCGGCAAGTCGCCGCTCGCCTCGAGCGACGCCTTCGTGCACGCCACGGACCCCGAGACCGGCGAGCCGGTGCAGCGCGACACCGACACCATGGACACCTTCGTCGACTCGTCCTGGTACTTTCTGCGCTACGCCGACGCGCAGAACCAGGAGCGCATCTGGGACCAGCAGGCGATCACGCGCTGGATGCCGGTCGACCAGTACATCGGCGGCATCGAGCACGCGATCCTGCACCTGCTCTACGCGCGCTTCATCACCAAGGTGCTGTACGACGCGGGCCTGGTGCCCGAGGACGAGCCGTTCCGGGCGCTGTTCACGCAGGGCATGGTGCAGCGTCGCGTGACGACGCCGCTCGAGCGTACGGCCGGCGGCACGCTCGTCGCGCCCGAGGATCTGGTCAAGGCGATCGGGCTGCCGGACGAGCCGCTCGCGCCCGAGGCCATGGCGCGTGCGCTGCGCGAGCGGAGCCATGCGCTCGTCGAGAGGGACGGCTCGTTTGCGGCGCAGAGCGGCCCGGTCACCATGAGCAAGAGCGCCGGCAACGGCGTGCCGATGGGGCCGTTCGTGCGCGAGCACGGCTCCGACGTCGCCCGCGTCACGATCCTGTTCGCGGCGCCGCCCGAGAACAACATGGAGTGGAGCGACGAGGGAGTCGGCGGCGCGACCCGCTTCCTGAACCGGATCGTGGCGCTGTTCGGCGCCGACCGCGACGCGGTCGCGGATCTCCGCGCGAAGCTCGGCCCCGAGCGCTTCGAGTCCCTCGCGAGCGAGAGCGGAGAGCTCGACGCCGCCGGGGCGGCCCTGCGCCAGCGGCTGCACGCGACGATCAAGAAGGTCACGCTCGACGCCGAGCAGTTCGGCTTCAACACGGCGCTCGCGGCGCTCATGGAGCTGCTCAACGAGGCGACGCGCCAGCGCACCGCGGCCGGCGCAGCGACGCCGCTCTACTGCGTGACGGCGTGGACCTTCGCGCGCCTGCTCGCGCCCTTCGCGCCGCACCTCGCCGAGGAGCTGCACGCCTGGTTCGGCGGCACCGGCACGGTGTACGACGCCGGCTGGCCGGCGTGGGACGAGGCCGCGCTGACGGCGGACAGCATCGAGATCGTCCTGCAGGTGAACGGCAAGGTGCGCGACCGCGCGGTGGTGCCGCGCGACGCGGACGAGACCGCGCTGCGCGAGCGCGCGCTCGCGAGCGAGCGCGTGCGCGAGCTCGTCGCCGGCAAGACGGTGCGCAAGGTCGTCGTCGTGCCGGGCCGCATCGTCAACGTGGTGGTGTGAGGTTCGTCATGTCGCGAATCCAGACGACGCTGGTTGTGCTGCTCGCGCTCGCGCTCGCCGACTGCGGCTACAACTTCCCGGGCGAGGGCAGGACGCTGCCCGGCGGGGCGACGTCGCTCTACATCGCCAAGTTCGACAATCGCACGCGCGAGGCGGGCCTCGACAACTTCGTCCTCGAGTCGCTGCAGGCCGAGGTGGCGCGGCGCGGCCAGTTCCAGCTCGCGCCCGACCGCGACTCGGCGCAGCTCGTCCTCGAGGGCTCGATCCTGTCGCTCGAGACGCGCCCGGTCGCGTTCTCGAGCGCCGATGAGGCGCTGCAGTACCAGACGTTCATGACGGTCAGCGCGATGCTCAAGAACCCGAAGACCAACGCCGTGGTCTGGCGGGTCGCGGCGCTGCGCGAGAGCGACTCGTACGGAGCCGTGGCCAACACGGTCATCACGGACTCACCGGACTTCATCACCGGCTCGACGCTCAACCCCGACGATCTGAACCAGCTCTCGGACGTGCAGCTCTCCGAGTCGCAGCAGCGCGAGGCGCTCGACCGCGTCCTCGAGAACACGTCGCGCGACCTCTACAACGCGATGGTGGAAGACTTCTGAGCGCCGCGGCGCGAGACGGCGCAGCCGAGGCCGGCCGCGCGCTGCTGCTCGTGGGCGACGGTCTGCTCGTCGACCGCAAGCTCGTCGAGGTGCAGGCGAAGACCGTCGGCCCGAGCCCAGGCTTCGGCGCGCACGAGGTCCTGCAGGGCGACCAGGCCGACCTCGAGACCGTCGTCACGGCGGTGAAGACGCTGTCGCCGACCGGCAAGCGCCTCGTCGTCCTGCGCCGTGCCGAGCGCCTGCGCGACGAGGTGCAGCGCGGGCTCGCGTCCCTGCTCGACGAGATCCCGCCCGGCACGGCGCTCGTCCTCCTGGCGACCGAGCCCGACATGCGCAAGACGCTGTTCGCAGCCCTCGCGAAGCGCGACCTCGTGCGGCGCCTCGAGCTCGGCGCGCCGCGCGACGCGGCGGGAACACGGCGCGCGTTGATCGCGCTGGTCGACGAGATGGCGAGCGAGCTCGGCGTGCGCTTCGCGCCGCAGGCGGCGGAGGCGCTCGTGGAGCACGTCGGCAACGAGCCGCAGGTGCTCGCGCGCGAGCTCGAGAAGCTGGCGCTGCGCTACGGTGCGGCTCCGGTGTCCCCGGAGCAGGTGCTCGACACGGTCAGCGGCGAGCGGAGCTTGACGGCGTTCGCGCTCGAGGGCGCGCTCCGTGACCGCCGCGTCGCACACGCGGTCGCGGCGCTGCGCCGGGCGCTCGGGCAGGGCGACCGTCCCGAGCTGCTCGTCGGGCAGATCGCGTCGGAGCTCCGCGCCCTGCTGCGCGCCCGCGCCCTGCTCGATGCCGGCCTCGACGAGGACGCGGCGAAGCGGGCCTTCGGGGGCGGGCGCGGCTTCTACGTCGTGCCGCGCGCCCGGAACTACCGGCGCCGCGAGCTCGAGCGCGCCCTGCGCGAGCTCGCGGAGGTGGACATCGCGGCGAAGACCGGCGCCGGGG
>JBFMAS010000052.1:0-16145 GCA_040755575.1 Thermodesulfobacteriota bacterium | reverse complement strand
CGAGATAGGCGGGCTTCTGTAGAGCGTGATCATCGTCCGGTCCCTCCGTCGTCGGCGGGCGGTGCAAGCGCCGTCGGCCGCGGCCTTCGTTGACACTGCCTCGCGGCCCGCATAGGCGGTCCGACGTCCGGGCGCCGCGCAGGCCAGGAGGCGCCCGCTCGAGGAGGGAAGCATGCGCAAGGTGGTCATCGGAGTCGCCACGTTCGCCCTCGGGATGGCGCTCGCCGTCACGCCGGCCTTCCCGCAGACCGCGGCGCAGCAGACGGGGACCGTGGTCGCGGTCGAGGAGGACGTCGTCCGGATCAAGGGCGCCGACGGCAAGGAGTACGAGGTCGACGCGACCGTCGTCGCCGCCGAGGACCTGAAGACCGGCGACAC
This sequence comes from Thermodesulfobacteriota bacterium, assembly GCA_040755575.1. Taxonomy (GTDB): domain Bacteria; phylum Desulfobacterota; class Binatia; order UBA12015; family UBA12015; genus DATCMB01. Next base: position 15,767 of record JBFMAS010000052.1, on the reverse strand, counting down.
GGTCGAGTACGCGATCGTCAGCGAGAAGCCCGTCCGCGTCAAGAAGAAGAAGTAGCGGCTTCTACTCGGTCTCGAACACCGCCTCCACGAGGCCGTCGGCGATCGCGGCAGCCGCCGACGCGAGGCATGACGGGTCCGCTCCCGGCGCGAAGCGGCAGCCGTCGAGCCCCGTCGTGTCGGGACAGCGATCGAGCGCGGCGCCGACCTTCGCCGTCAAGCGTGCGACGTCGGGCGCGAGCGCGGCGGCGCAGTCGACCGGAGATGCGGCGGCCACGTTGCGGAGCTCGCACGCGGCGCGCCTCTTCTGCAGCGACGTGATCGCGCGCTGCATGCGCTTGACGAGCGCGCGGGCGCAGCGGTGCGGCACCGCGCCGACCACGTCCGCCGGCAGGTCGGGTGGGGCGCTGCCGAGCGTCGCTTCGAGCATCGCCGACGTCGCCTCGCGCTGGCGGCAGGCGAGGCAATCCGCCCAGTCTCCGAGGGTGTCGATGGCGATCGCACCGCAGCCGCCGCCGCACGCGTCGGGCAGGCCGAGCAGCGTGGGGGTCAGGCCCGCGCCGGCGCAGTTGCGGTCGGCTGCACCGCCGAGCGCGGCGTGCAGCCGCGCCTCCGCGCGCGCGACGCTCAGGTCGCGCCGGCCGGGGTCGCAGGCGACGCCGCGCAGCTCGTCGAGGTAGCAGCTCCCCCACTCGCCGAGGTGCGCGCGCGCGAGGCCCTCGAAGCGCCGCTCGACGGTCTGCTGGCAGGCCGCGCGCTTCGCCGGCGGTGCGAGGTTCGGGAAGAAGCTCACGCCGCCGATCGGGACGTCGATCGCGGGCTCGTCCGGGTCGTCGGACGAGATGCGCAGGGTCTCGCCGAGGAAGCCGGCTGCGGCCGGCGCGAAGGTGAGCTCCAGCGTCGCGCTCTGCCCGACGGGGATGACGATCGGCAGCGGCGGACCGCCGACCGAGAGACCGCTCGTCGTTCCCGGGACGAGCTGGTACGCGCCGACGGTGATCGCCGCGTCGGTGCCGTTGTTGATCACCTCGATGTCGACCGTCTCGCTGGTGCCGACCTTGGTGAGGAAGGACACCTCGATGGGCGCGACGCGCACGTCCATCGGCTCGAGGCACGACGGCACGAGCGGCGTGATCAGCGCCTGGAAGTTCTCCGGCGTGTCGAGCGCGATGGTGAAGTTGTCGCACGAGTAGCCGGGCAGGGTGCCGTGCGTCACCAGCTCCTCGACGTTGGTGAAGCCGTCGAGGTCGGTATCGACGTCCTCGATGTCGCGGATCGCGTCGATGATCGGCTTCGCGTTGATGTAGAGCTGCTGCTCGACCGCGGTGCCGTACGGGTTACGCGCCCCGGTGCCCTCCCAGCGCAGGTGGCAGACGCCGCAGGCGTAGAGGTCCTGACCGGGCGTCAGGCCGTAGAAGTCGACGAAGGCCTCGAAGTAGTTGGGCCGGGCCTGCGCCGTGCCGCAGACGACGACGGGCAGGGCGAGCGCGAGCGGCACGAGCAGCGCGCGGAGTGGAAGGCGGCCGGGACGCTTGCACGGGTTCATGGGTAGGCCACCTCCGCATGGGCCGGGACCACCGCCCCGACCTCCGCCTCGAGACACGCGGCGACCTGCGACGCGTCGCCGGCGGGGCCGCAGCCGGCGAGGCCGGCGAACGTGCTGCAGGACGCGATCCGAGCGGCGGCGCGCGCCTTCGCCGCGGCCACCCCCGGAGCGGTCGCGCAGTCCGCGGGCGGCTCGTTCTTGCCGCTCGCGTTCGCCTGCTCGCAGCGCGTGAGCGCCTGGCTCCAGCCGTCGGCCAGCAGGCTCGCCGCCCGGTCGAGCGACTTCTGGCACGCGAGCGCGGCCGCCGGCACCGGCGTCGGCAGCAGCGGCGGCTCGGCGCCGTACGCCCCGTCCAGCGCCGCGGCGTTCAGCGTCTCCGCGGTGCACAGCGCGCAGCTCGCGAGGTCGGCCATGCCGAACAGCACGATCGCCGAGCACGGCGCCGGACAGACCGACGGGTGGCCGAGCGTCTCCGGCGTCAGGTTCCTCGCCGCGCACGAGGCGTCCCGCGGGCCGCCGAGCCGGTCGCGCAGCTTGGCCGCGGCCTGGGCGATGCGCGCGTCGCGCACCGTCTGGTCGCACGACAGACCGCGCGCGCGCCGCTCGAAGCAGCGCGACCACTCCTTGTAGTGCGTCTTGCGGTAGCTCGCCTGCAGGCGCGCGGCGCTCTTGCGGCAGCGCAGCACCGTCGCGTCGTCGCTCTCGACGAAGGCGCGTACCATCTCGACCGGCGCCGACTGGCCGTGATCGTCCCACAGGTCGAACAGCAGGTTGCCGGCCGCGGTGGTCGTGTTCTCGTCGCGCAAAAACTCCACGTACTCGCGCGAGGTCGTCTGGTAGTAGAGCGTCACCTCGGCGCGCACCGCGCTCGGCCCGACCGGGTAGACGACGTCGTCCCAGTGCTGGCCGTCGGCGTAGGTCGCGCCGATCGGGTGGCCGTCGAACGCCTCGAACGCGGCGTTGGTGAAGCCGCGCGGCGGGATGCGGTTGTCCTTCAGGCGGACGTTGTTGAGCGACAGGTGGAAGCTCCTGCCGGCGGGCTTGCCGACCAGCGCCGCGACCGCCGGGCTGATGCCCTGCTCCGTCTCCCACACGCGCAGGTGCGGGTCGTGCTCGGGGTCGCCCGGCCCGGCGCCGTAGCCGACCAGCCGCGCCTCGGAGAACACGTAGCGGCCGGACTCGAAGACGACGTTGCGCTTCGCGTCGAGCGCGCGCACGTGCAGCCACATGCGTCGCCCTTCGGGGTAGCCGGTCGGAAGCTTGTGGCCGGTCTCGTTCGTCACCCGAACCGTCAGGTTGCCGCCGGCGATGTCGGCCTCGACGGTGGCGGCCTTGCGCAGCATCGTCGTCGAGTGCTCGATGCCGGCGGCCAGCGCCTCCGCATCGACCTCGGGTCCGAACGCCGGGTGGAACGGCAGCACGCGCGGGACGAAGGTGTTGGCGCCGGCGAAGGTGTGCAGCGGCAGGTCGTCGCGGGTCAGCCCGAGCGCCGCGTCCTTGCCGCTCACGTCGGGCATGTGGCAGTCCTGGCACGTCGACACGACGGCCTTGTTGCCGCCGAACTGCGGCGCGTAGACGCCCAGGCTCGCGTACTCGCTCGCCGCCCACTCGTCGTAGGTCGACTGCTCGGGGAAGCCCGTCGTCGGGTCGGCCGGCGCGTCGTCCGTGTTGAGCTCGTACTCGCCGGTCGCGTCGTTGCGCGTGAACAGCGGGTTGCGCAGGTTGTGGCAGGTGCCGCAGAGCTCCGAGCTCGAGTGGAACGGGGACAGCAGCGTCGACCGGCCGGGCAGGTGGGGGTCGCCGCCGAGGTCGGCGATCAGGTCGAAGGGACCGCGCAGGCGGTCGTTCGGGTCGACGACCATCATCGCGCCGCCGAGCGCGGGCACCGGCGCGCCGAGCGCGGCCAGGATCGCCGCGTCCTCGACCGGGTTCTCCGCACCCGCGACCGGGTCGACCAGGCGGTGGCAGAGGCCGCACTGCACGCCCTCGCGGTCGGCGGCCGTCATCGCGGTGCCGTCCTCGGGCGCGGAGCGGCCCTCGAGCCAGCCCTTCGGCAGATGGCAGCGCAGGCACGTCTCGCCCGAGTGCGGCGCGTCCTGGTTCGACACGGCGAGCGCGGCCCACATGAGCGGGTCGCGGCCCGACTGCGCCATCATCGAGCCTCGCCACGCGCGCAGCGGCTCGACCTCGGGCTGGCCGTACTCCGAGTGGCAGGGTGCGCAGCTGCCCGGGGTCGAGATCGGGTGCGTCAAGGACAGCGGCTGCGTGCCGGGCAGCCGGAAGTCCTCACGGGTCGACGCGAGCGGCGTCGCCCCCGCCGCGGCCGCGAGGGCCGCGGCCGCGACGAGGGCAGGCAGGACGAGGGCGAGTCTACGCATGTCGAGCGTCATCCCGTTCAGGCGGTGCGCACGCCGGTCACGGGACCGGCGGTGCCGGGCACGACGGGAAGGCCGGCGGCGGCAGCGTGCAGGTGAGGAGGCTCGCCGTGAAGCCGACCTGCGTCGTGAACACGTTGCCGCTCTGGCAGTTGCCCGCCGGCGCGCCGGCGAACAGCGCCACGGCGTCGGCGCCGAACGCGAAGTCCGGGTCGCTGCCGTTGCCCGTCAGGACGTTGTCGAAGATGTAGTTGTCCTGCGGTACGGAGTCCGCGCTGAACGGCGGTCCGAACTCGGCGATCTGCTGGTCGACGAAGGTCAAGCCGAAGCTGCGGTTGTTGCGCGAGACGTTGTGGTGGATCGGCGTGGTGTCGTTCGAGATGACCAGCATGCCGGTGCCGGCCGGAACGCCGGCGACGGTGCCCGAGCCGAAGTTCGGCGTGTTGTTCGCCTCGAACAGGTTGTGGTGCACCTCGTGGCACTGCGACAGCTGCACAGGCAGCGAGCCGTCCTTGAACACCAGCAGGCCGGCCGTGTTGTTGGTCGCGTAGTTGCCGTACACCTGCGCGTTGCCGCAGTTCTCGATCTCGATGCCGGCGACGCTGTCGCGCACGTCGTTGAAGCGCACGACGATGCCGCTCGACTGCCCGACGTAGAGCGGCGCGTCGTCGACGCGCGTCACCTTGCAGAGCTCGATCAGCACGTCGTTGCTCGTCACCGGGAAGATCGCGTAGGCCGACTGCAGGTTGCCGTCGCCGACGACGTCGCGGAAGGTGACGCCGTTCGCGAGCGAGATGCGCATGCCGTCGAGCGCCTGGCCGAAGGTGGCGATGCTCTGGAAGACGAGGCCGTCGACGCCGTTCGCCTGGATGCCGCGGCCCGTGCCCTCGGGGCTCGGCGGCACGATCACCGGACGGTCGTCGGTCGCGCCGCCGCAGCCGACGAGCTTCAGGCCGTTCGTCTGGATCAGCACCTCCTCGGCGTACTGTCCCGAGGCGATGAGCAGCTTGTCGCCGGCCGAGGCCGCGTCGACCGCGGCCTGGATCGCGCCCGTCCCGTGCGCGACGAGCTCGCCCGTCTCGACGTACTGCTGCTCGAGCGCGTCGACCGCGCCGCCGAAGCCGTTGCACACGACGCAGCTCTGCAGGCCCGCGACGCTCGTCGCACCGGGGCACGCGAACAGCGTCTCGAGCTGGCCGAGCGTTTCCACCGGGCCGCACTTCTTCGCGATCCTGCCCTCGATCTGCGCGAACAGCTTGGTGATCTTGGCCGCGGTCTTGACGTCGGTCGGCGGGACGTAGGCGCCGCCCGCGAAGCTGCCGACGCACACGGGGGCGAGGTCTCCCGCGACGCCGTTCTTCATCTGCGTCTTGATGCAGTTGCTGGCGTGCTTGAGCGCGAGGTCGGCGACCTGCCAGGCCGTCTTGTTGATCTCCTTGATGCAGCTCGCGCGCTCCTTGCCCGTGCCCGGCCACGCCTCGGTGGTCGCGCCGTTCGCGTTCGCCGCGATCCATTCGCCGATCACGTTGTGCTGCGACAGCATGCAGCTCGCGATCGGCGCCGGGTCGGTGAGGCTCGCGTAGGAGGAGGCGAGGCCCGCCTGTGCCGCGTCGTCGTCGCACGCCTTGGCGATGTTCGCCGCCGCGGTCGCGGCCGCCTTCTCGATCTTCTCGACGTCCTTCGCCGTCGGGCAGCCGCCCGCCGCGATCTTCTTGTTCACCTTGCAGGCGGACAGCGCCTTGAGCTTCGCTCGCAGGAACTTGCCGCCTTCGAGCGCGATCTTCTCCTGGCACTTGAGCGACGCGGCCGCGACGGTGGTGATGGCGGGCGGTGTCCGATCCTCGCACACGGCCGCCAGCGCGGCCCCGGGCAGGACGAGCGCCGCGCACGCGGACACGAGCAGTCTTCGCATGGGATTTTTCTCCTTGGCCGGTCGTCGGTGTCTTCGTGGGTGGCCTCCCGTTGCAGGAGACCGTGGAGCGCGCGGACGTTAGTGGGCCGGCGCGGGCGCTGTCAACGAGCGATTCGCGTCAGCGGGCGGCGGCCGCGCCGAAGCTCCGGATCAGTCCGAGCAGCGCGGCGACCACCTCGGGCTTGCTCGCGAGCGCCGGGTTCGCCGGCATGAGCGGGCTCTTGCCGACGGCGGCGCCGCCGCCGACGATCGCGCGCTCGATCTCGGCGTCGCTGATGCGCTTCTGCCACGCCGCGTCGGTGAAGCTCGCGGGCTTCGCGGGCAGCCCCACCGCCGCGAGGCCGTCGCCGGCGCCCGAGGGGCCGTGACAGCTCACGCAGGTCGATGCCCAGAGCTCGCGCGCCTCCGCCTGCGCGCCGGCCGTGGCCGGCGCCTCGCTCGCCTCGGGCCGCGGTGCGTCGGCGGCGGCGTGCGTCGCGAGCCAGGCGAGGGCCGCCACCGCGACGACCAGCGCCGCGCGGGTCGCGGCCGCGATCGCGCGCGAGGAGCTGCGTGGCGCGGTGCGGTGCGTCGTGCTCGGCTCGAGCATGGGCGACCTCCTTTGCAGATCCGCCGCGCGCTGCCAAGCGTCGCTCGTGTCCGGCGCGTACCGCCGAGCGGTCGCACTCGCGGCGCCACCTCTGCTATGAGCGCCGGGTGACGCGTCGCCTCGCTCGCCTGCCGCTCGCGCTGCTCGTTGCGGCGTTGACCGTCGTGCAGGCCCCGCCGGCGCGCGCGCAGGACGACGTCGCCGAGCCGGTCGGCAAGGTGCTCACGCTGCCGGCGAAGCCCGCTCCGCACTGGTTCTGGCTGAGCGACGTCCTGCTGCACCGGACAGCCCTCTACGACGGCGACAGCGGCAAGCTGCTCGGCACCATCACCGCGGGCTCGGTCGGCGTCGGCTTCGTCGTGTGGCCTCTGTTCTCGCTCGACCACCGCGAGATCTACATCCCCGAGAGCTACTTCTCGCGCGGCGTGCGCGGCGACCGCACCGACGTCGTCACGGTCTACGACGCGACGACGCTCATGCCTGCGGCCGAGATCCCGATCCCGCCCAAGCGCGCCGAGTACTTCCCCGGCGTCGCACCGAACGCGATCTCGGACGACGGGCGCTTCGTCGGCGTGTTCAACGTGACGCCCGCGCAGTCGCTGACGATCGTCGACGTGCGCGAGCGCCGCTTCACCACCGAGATCCAGACGCCGGGCTGCAGCCTGGTCTATCCCGCCGGGCCGCGGCGCTTCTTCATGCTGTGCGCCGACGGCGCGGCGCTGGTGGTGACGCTCGACGAGACGGGCCAGCAGCAGAGCGCCGAGCGCACCAGGCCGTTCTTCGACGCGGAGAAGGATCCGCTGTTCGAGGCCGCCGGGCGGCACGACGACGGCTGGCTGTTCGCGTCCTTCGAGGGCAACGTCCACCCGCTCGACGTGTCGGGCGAGGAGCCGAGGTTCGGCGAGACCTGGTCGCTGTTCAGCGACGCCGAGCGCGGCGCCGGCTGGAGGATCGGCGGCGCGCAGCCGGTCGCGCTGCACGCGAAGACCGGGCGCCTCTACCTGCTCGTGCACGAGGGGGCGAAGGACTCGCACAAGCAGGCGGGCTCGGCGATCTGGGTCTACGACGTCGCGACGCGCAACCGCGTCGCCGAGATCCCGGTCAACAACCCGCTGTCGAGCTTCGTGCGCGGCCAGATGCGCGCCGGGCGCGAGCGCTTGCGCGACCGCATGCTGGTCCGGCTGCTCGACGCCGTGCTGCCGAACACGGGCGCGGAGGCGATCCTCGTCACCCAGGACGCGCAGCCGGTGCTGGTGGTGATGTCGATGATGCCGCCCGCGGTGACGGTGTACGACGCGCAGAGCGGCGACATCCTGCGCGAGGTCTCGGAGCCGGGGCTCGCGGGCAGCGTGCTCGTCGCACCGTGAGGGATGGCGCGTGGATCCGGTCGTCGTCGTGATCCTGCGCGCCGCGCTCGCGCTGCTGCTCGCCGCCGCCGCGGTGCACAAGCTGCGCGACGCGGGCGCGTTCCGCGCGTCCGTCGCCGCGTACGCGCTGCTGCCGGACGCCGCGGTCGGTGCGTTCTCGCGCGTGCTGCCCGCGCTCGAGGTCGCTATCGCGCTGGCGCTGCTCGGCCCGGCGACGGGGCACGCAGGCGCGCTCGCGGCGGCGGCGTTGCTCGCCGTGTACGCGCTGGCGATCGGCATCAACCTGGCGCGCGGGCGACGTGACCTCGACTGCGGCTGCTTCGGCGTGAGCTCGCGGCAGACGATCGGCGGCGCGCTGCTGGCGCGCAACGCGCTGCTCATCGCCGCGGCGCTCGCGACGCTCGCGCCGGCGCGCGTGCGGCCGCTCGCCTGGCTCGACTACTGCACGGCGTCGCTCGCGCTCGCGACGCTCGCGGCGCTGTACGCGGCCGCCGATCGTCTGCTCGCGCACGGGCCGGCCCTCGCGCGGCTCCGCGCGGAGGGCCGCGCATGAACGAGGCGCTGCTGGTCTCGAACCTCGTCCTGTGGGTCGTCGTGCTGGTGCTGGCGGCGGTGGTCGTCGCGCTCGCACGCCAGGTCGGCATCCTGCACGAGCGCATCGCGCCGGTCGGCGCCTTGACGCTCGGCCGCGGGCCGGCCGTCGGCGAGCGCGCGCCGGTCGTGCCGGCGACGACGCTCGACGGCGCGACGCTCGCCGTCGGCGCCGCGAGCGACGACGGGCGCAGCACGCTGCTGCTGTTCCTCTCGACGTCGTGCCCGGTGTGCAAGACCGTGCTGCCCGTGCTGCGCGCCGTGGCGCACGCGGAGCGCGGCCGGCTGCGCGTGGTCCTCGCCGGCGACGGCGACGCGGACGAGCATCGCGCTCTGCTGCGCGCGCACGCGCTCGATTCGCTGCCCTGCGTCCTGTCGCCGGTGCTGGGAGCGACCTGGCAGGTGCCGCGCGTGCCGTACGCGGTGCTCCTTGACGCGGCGGGGACGATCCGCTCGAAGGGGCTGGTGAACACGCGCGAGCACCTCGAGAGCCTGCTCGAGGCCGACCGCCTCGGCGTCGCCACGCTGCAGGACTACGTCGAGCGCGAGCGGCGCGACGCGGCGCACGGAGCACACGCGTGAGCCCGCGCACGCCGCTCGACCGCGTCGTCGAGAAGCTCGCGCGCGGCCTCGCGCGCTCGACCTCGCGGCGCAGCGCGCTCGCTCGCCTCGGCGCCTGGCTCGTCGGCGCGGCCGGGCTGCCGCTGCTGCCGGTCGCGCGCGGCCACGCGGCGCTGCCCGACGACGCGCTCATCGAGGGCGACGCCGGCGACCCGACGAGCTGCGGCTACTGGCGCAACTGCGCGATCGACGGCTTCCTCTGCGCCTGCTGCGGCGGCACCGAGAGCGCGTGCCCGCCGGGCACCGAGATGTCGCCGATCACCTGGATCGGGACCTGCCGCAACCCGGCCGACGGCAACGACTACGTCGTGTCCTACAACGACTGCTGCGGCTCGACCCTGTGCATGCGCTGCCAGTGCATGCGGACCGAGGGCGAGAAGCCGCCCTACGTGCTGTGGAAGAACAACAGCCTCCTGTGGTGCTTCGGAACGAAGAGCCGCGCCGTGCACTGCTCCGTGTCGATCGTGCTCGGCGTCGCGAAGTGACGCGCCCGGCGCGCGCCGCCGTCGCGCTCGCCCTCGGCGCCGCGTTGCTCGCGACGCCGCCGCTCGCCCGCGCGTACTCGCCGGAGGTCAACTACGCGCTGCACTGCCAGGGCTGCCACCTCGCGGACGGCCGAGCGACGCCGGGGCTCGTGCCGCCGCTCGACGGCACGCTCGGGCGCATGATGCGGCTCCGCGCCGGGCGCGCCTACGTCGTCCGTCTGCCGAACGTCGCGGCGACGCACCTCGACGACGCCGACACGGCGGCGCTCGTCACCTGGGTGGTGCGCCGCTTCGCGGGCGGCGAGCTGCCGGAGGACTTCGTCCCGTTCACGCCGCAGGAGGTCGCGGCGGGCCGGCGCGCGCCGCTGGTCGACGTCGAGGGCGCGCGGCGCGCGCTGCTCGAGCAGCTCGACGGGCAGGCGCTCGAATGAGCCTCGCGGTCGTCCTCGCGGGCGGCGGCTGTCGCACGGCGTGGAGCGTCGGCTTCCTGGAGGAGCTGCGCGCGGAGCTGCCCGAGCCGAGCGAGTGGGCGGGCGTCTCGGCCGGCGCCTGCATGGCGGTCGGGGTCGCGGCGCGCGCGGTCGAGCCGATGATGGAGTGCTTCCTGCGCCTCGCGTCGGCGAGCCGGCGCAACTTCTATCCCGAGCGGCTCGGGCGCGGCCCCGTGTTCCCGCACGAGGCGATCTACCGCGAGACCGTCGCGAGCGGGCTCGCGGGAGGCACCCTCGATCGCCTGCGCGCGGCAGGCCCCGTGCGCATCCTGCTCGCCTACGTCGCGCCCGGCGCGCGCTTCCTGCCGTCGTTCTGGAGCGCGCTGCGCGGCTACCGCGAGCGCAAGCGCACGGGCGCGCTGCACGGACCGGACGCGCCGCCGCCCGGGCTCGGCGTCGAGGTCGTGACCGCGCAGGCGCTCGGCGGCGCCGCCGCGATCGAGGACGCGGTGCTGGCGTCGTCGGCGACGCCGTTCGTCACGCGCCTGCCGCGCGACGGCGGCCGCACCTACGTCGACGGCGGCTTCGTCGAGAACGTGCCGGTGCGCGCGCTGTCGGAGCCCGGCCGCGCGGGCAGGGTGCTCGTCCTCCTGACCCGTCCGGCCGCTGCCGTCGACCTGCCCCGCGTCGCGCGGCGCCTCTACGTCGCGCCCGAGCGCGACGTGCCGATCGCGAAGTGGGACTACGCGAGCCCGACGCGCCTCGAGGCGACCTTCGAGATCGGGCGTCGCGACGGACGGCGGCTGCGCGAGCGCGTGCTGCGCTGGGCGGACGCGCGGCTCGCGTCCTGAGGGTCGCGCCCGCGCGCATCGTCGGTGGGGGGGCTTGTCACACGGGCCGTATACATCGTATACACGAGCCATGGACGAGGACCGCAAGGAGAAGGTGATCCACACCCGGGTCTCCGAGGGGCTCGACGAGGAGATCCGCGAGCGCGCCGCGCGCCTCGGCGTGTCGGTGTCGAACCTGGTGCGCAACGTCCTGCAGAACGCGTTCGGGCTGGTCGAGGAGGTGGTCGCGGATGCCGCCAGCATCGGCCGCTCGGCGCGGGGCGAGGGGCCGCCGCCGGCCGGGGCCGAGCGGCCTCGCGCGGCGGCCGGACGCGTCCTCGGCTGGCAGGAGGCCGTGCTGAGCGTGAACGCCGTCTGCGAGGCGTGCAACGCGATCCTGCCGCGCGGCAGCCGTGCGGCGATCGCGGTCGTGGAAGGAGCGGGCCCGCGGTCGATCCGCTGCCCCGCGTGTCTCGAGGAGGTCGCCGGTGGCGCAGCAGGATCTTGATCTCGGCGAGGTGCTCGGCGTCGTCGGCCGCGCGGCGGCGGTGGCCGGCGCGTCGCTCGACCTGGCGGCGCACCTCGCGGGGCGCGTCGAGCGCCTGGTGCGCGGCGTCGTCGCCGATTCGCAGGAGGTCGCGGAGCACTCGCAGGCGCTCTACCGCCTCGCGGCCGACCGCGCGGCGGCGATCGCCGGCGTGGTGCGCGCGACGCCCCGCTTCGCGCGCGTGACCGGCGAGCTGCTGCGCCTCGCGGCCGCGTACCGCGTGCACGCCGCCCGCTCCGAGCTGCTCTCTCCCGAGCACACCGTGCGCGAGCGGGAAGCGCTGCACCGTCGCGCCGCGGAGCGCGTCTACGACCTGTGCGTCGAGCTGCGCGGCGGCGTGCTCAAGGTCGGCCAGTTCGCGTCGAGCCGCATGGACCTGCTGCCGCAGCCTTGGATCGAAGCGTTGTCCCGCCTGCAGGACCGGGTGCCGCCGGTGCCGTTCGCCGAGATCGCGCCGCGCGTCGAGCAGGAGCTCGGCGCGCCGCTCGGCGAGCTGTTCGCGAGCTTCGACGAGCAGCCGATCGCGGCCGCGTCGCTCGCGCAGGTGCACGGCGCGACGCTGCACGACGGCAGCCGCGTCGCCGTGAAGGTGCTGGTGCCGGGCATCGAGGAGAAGGTCGAGGCCGATCTCGCGGCGCTGAGCCTGCTCGCGTCGGTGCTGCGCGACTCGTTCCCGCAGGCCGACCTGCCGTCGATCGCCGACGAGCTCGCGCGCTCGGTGCGCGCGGAGCTCGACTACGTGCGCGAGGCGGAGCAGCTGCGCGCCGTGGCGCGGAACTTCGCCGACGACGCGCGCATCGTCGTGCCGCGCCTGCACGAGGCGCGCTGCTCGGGCCGGGTCCTGACCATGGAGCGCATCGACGGCGAGCCGATCGTCGCCTTCCTCGACCGCTGCGAGACGCGCGGCGAGGACGGCGCGCGCGAGCGTGACCAGGTGCTCGCGACGCTGCTCGACGCCTTCTGCACGCAGGTGCTGCGCCACGGGCTCTTCCAGGCCGATCCGCACCCCGGCAACTTCCTCGTCACCGCGGACTCGAGGCTCGCGCTGCTCGACTTCGGCTCGGTGCAGCGCCTGTCCGACGAGGTGCGCCTCGCCTACGCCGAGGTCGCGCGCTCGGTGCTGATCGGCGATCCGCGCCGCACCGCCGGGCTGCTCTACGACCTCGGCTTCCGCACGCGCGACGGCTCGACCGAGCCGCTGGTCGAGGTCGCAGGGCTGGTGCTGGAGCTGTTCCGCAAGGAAGCGGGCCGGCTCGCGGACTTCGACCCGCAGGCGAACGCAGCCGCATTCCTCGCGGCCCTCGAGGCGAACCCGGTGCTGCGCGTGCCGGGACACTTCGTGCTGCTCGGCCGTCTGCTCTTGACGGCGGGCGGGCTCCTGCTGCGCTACCAGCCGCGGATCGACCCGTTCCGCGTCATCGTGCCGCACCTCGCGCACTGAGGCCGCGCGGCGTCGCTCACGAGCGACGCGTCTCGGGTCGTGCGGTGCGGCGCCGGCGCGGCGTGCCGGCCGGGGAGCGGAACCCGTCGACGAGCGCGCTCACCCCGCGCGTCGTGTCGCGTACCGCCTCCTCGCGCGTGAGCACGCCGTTGCACCACAGCTCCAGGACCGCTCGTCCCGCGGCGACGATCATGCGCGCGAGCGTCGCGGCCTCGCGCTCGGTCGTGCCCGCCGCGGCGGCGATGCGCGCCTGCCACGGCGCGACGATCGCGTCGAGGATCTCCTGGCCGCGACGCGCGATCAGCGGATCCGGGCCCTTCGCGTCGAGCAGGTGCCAGGGGCCCGCGCCGCGCTGCTCGATCGTGTCGCAGACCGCCTGGACGAAGACGCGCGCGACCTCCGCGTTGCTGCCGGGGATGGTGCGCATGGCGCCGCGGCCGAAGCGCTCCGCGAGCTCCGTGGCGAAGTCCTCGAGCACGGCGATGATCAGCGCCTGGCGGCTGTCGAAGAACTTGTAGACCAGGGGTCGGGTGACGCCCGCGGCCTCCGCGACGCGCGCGAACTGCACCGCGTCGACGCCGTCGCGGGTCAGGATCGCGCCGGCGACGCGGACCAGCTCGCGCCGGCGGTCGGCGGGCGCAAGCCGGCGGCGCGGCGCCGCGCCCTTGCGCGAGCGCGACGCCGCCCGGGCCGGGGCGGGCTTGGTCCGCGGCGTTGACATGCCGTGAGCGCCTAGTTTACAAACTGTCACTAGTGGCCGGCGACGGCCGGCCCGTGCGGTCCTCTATCGCTTTGCAGGGAACGAGACCATGACGCCGAACCTGACCGACGCCGCCCTCTACGCCGGCGACCCGCATCCGACCTACCGCTGGCTGCGCGCGAACGCGCCGGTCTACCGCGACGAGAAGTCGCAGATGTGGGTGCTGTCGCGCTACCAGGACGTGCTCGACGTCTCGAAGAGCCCCGAGGCGTTCTCGGCGGCGCAGGGCGTGCTCCCCGAGTCCGACGCCATGGTGTCGATCGTCTGCATGGACGACCCGCGCCACCAGCGGCTGCGCAAGCTCGTCAACCGCGGCTTCACCCCGCGCATGGTCGGGTTGCTGCACGAGCGCGTGCGCGAGCTCGCGCGCCGGATCGTGGACCGCGTCGCGCCGCGCGGGGAGTGCGACCTCGTGCGCGACGTCGCCGTGCCGCTGCCGCTCTACATCATCGCGCAGATGCTCGGCATCCGCGAGGAGGACTTCGACCGCTTCCACGACTGGTCCGACCGGCTGATCGGCGTCGCCGGCAACTACGACGATCCCGTCAAGATGAACGACGCGGTCACCGCGTACGCCGAGTACGGCGCCTACCTGAAGGACGTCTTCGAGGACCGCCGGCGCGAGCCGCGCGAGGACCTGGTCAGCATCCTGGTCGCGGCGCAGCAGGACGGCATGCTCGCCGAGGACGAGGAGGCGATGGAGAACGACGAGATCGTCATGTTCATGACGCTGCTCCTCGTCGCGGGCAACGAGACGACGCGCAACGCGATCTCGGGCGGCATGCTGGCGCTGATGGAGAACCGCGACCAGCTCGAGCTGCTGCGCGCCCGTCCCGAGCTGATGGACGGCGCGGTCGAGGAGATCCTGCGCTACGTGTCGCCGATCATCTGCTTCCGCCGCACCGCGACCCACGACACCGAGATCCGCGGCCAGGAGATCCACGCCGGCGAGCGCGTGCTGATGCTCTACCAGAGCGCGAACCGCGACGACGAGGTGTTCGCCGAGCCGGACCGCTTCGACGTCACGCGCACGCCGAACCCGCACCTCGCCTTCGGCATCGGGCCGCACTTCTGCCTGGGCGCGAACCTGGCGCGCCTCGAGCTCAAGGTGATGGTGCAGGAGCTGATCCAGCGCCTGCCCGACGTGCGGCCCGCGCCCGGCACGGCGCCGCGGCGTGCGGCGTCGACGCTGGTCGCGGGGATCGAGCACCTGCCGGTCGTGTTCGGCGCCGCGTAGCTCGCTCCTGGTCCGCGCTGCCGCTCAGGGCGGCGCACGAGGTCGCGCTTCGGGTTCTCGGCGACCAGGGGCAGGCCGCGGCGATGCGCCTGCGCTCGCGCATCACGAGCGGGTCGAGCAGCAGCCCGTGCAGCGCGAGAACACCGACGGAATGCGCTTCGTCAGGTCTGTCGCCCGCCGAGATCATTGTCGCCCGACGTCGCCTGCTCGAACCATCCATTTCGCATTCGGCCGGGCCGGCGATCCACAGGAGGGCGCGATGCTGACGATCCACGATCTTCGACGGGCGAGGACGGCGATGAAGACGCTCCTCGACGATCCGGAGCAGACCGAGATGGCGTTCGAGGTCGTCGAAGCCCTGGCGGGCAAGCAGCCGCAGCGGCTTTGGAAGAGGATTCAACGTGACCCTGCGGGCGCGCGACTGGTGAGCGAGCGGCCGGTGTTCGACACGTCGACGTGCAACCTTGACGACCTGCTCGCGCTCCCCGCCGGAAGCTTCGGGCGCACCTATGCCGAGTGGATGAAGCAGAACGGATTCCGGCCCGGCCTGATGGACCGCGAGCCGAACACCACGGACCCGGATCTCCGCTATCTCGGCAAGCGGCTCATGCAGGTGCACGACTTCTGGCACGTCCTCACCGGGTACAACCGGGACCCGATCGGCGAGCTCGGCGTGCTGGCCTTCGGCTGGGCGCAGGCGCACACGTACGGCATCGGCTTCTTGATCGGCATGGTTCTCCTTCGCACCACGGTTCAGACCGTCCGAGAAGGGCGGCTCTGGAATCCGGTGCTGCCGTTCGTGTGGCACGCCTACCGGACCGGGCGCCGCGCTCGGTTCCTCGCCCCCCTCGTGCTCGAGGACCTCTTTCCGCTCCCGCTGAGCGAGGTGCGCGGCTTGCTCGGGATCGAGCCGAATCGAGAACGGCTCTTTCCGGAGGCGCTTCCTCCGATCGCCGTCCCCGCCTGACGACCGGCGCAGACGCCGGTTCGTCAGACGCCGCAGCGATCCGCGACGGCGATCCGTGTGCGACCGGCGCC
>JBFMAS010000051.1:0-6363 GCA_040755575.1 Thermodesulfobacteriota bacterium | reverse complement strand
ATTCCTAATCCTGGGGTCCCGCGTTCGAATCGCGGCGGGGGCAGTGGAACCTTCACGCATCCGGAGTCACGGGAGCGCTCGCCGACCAGCTACGCCGCGGCGAGCCGCGCCGCTTCCGCCCGGAGCGGGGCCTTGTCCACCTTGCCGCTGCTCAACAGCGGCAGCTCGTCCTCGCGCCGGAACCAGAGGTGGCGCGGGACCTTGTAGCTCGCGAGCTCGGCGCGGCAGTGCTCGAGCAGCGCCTCGGCTGCGACGGGGCGCGTCGCGACGACGAATGCCGCGACGTCCTCGCCGCGGGCGCCCGCCGGCACCGGTACGACGTGCGCTGCGCCGACTGCAGGGTGGCGCAGCAGCGTCGCCTCGACCTCGGCGGCCGCGACGTTGGCCCCCGCCGTCTTGATCACGTCCTTGATGCGACCGAGGAAGTGCAGCGTGCCGTGCTCGTCGAGCCTTCCCAGGTCGCCGGTGTGGAAGTATCCCTGCGCGTCGAAGCAGTCGCGCGGGCTCGCGCCGTCGTAGTGCGAGAACAGCGTCGGGCCGCGCACGCAGATCTCGCCGGCGGCTCCCGCGCCGGTCGGCTCGCCGCTCGCCGGGTCGCAGATGCGGACCTCGCGTCCGGCGACGGGCGCGCCGTGACCCGACGCGCGCAGCTCGCTCGGCGCCGTCGACGGCCACGCGGTGAACATCGGCCCGGTCTCGGTCATGCCCCAGGTGGCGACGGCGTGGTGGTCGGGTGGGTAGAGGCGTGCGGCCCAGGGAACGTTCGCCCCGACGCCCTTGTGCAGCGCGAGCTTGGTCGACGCGAAGCGCGGATGCTGGATCAGCGCCTCGGCCTGGTGCGGCCAGCCGAAGAACACCGTGCAGCGCTCGGCCTCGAGGAGCCGCAGCGCCTCGCCCGGCTCGAACACCTCCGTCGCGACGATCGCGGCGCCGCGCGCGAGCGTCGCGAGCCCGACCGCGACCAGCCCCGCGTTGAAGAAGAGCGGCAGGTAGCCCCACGTCCGATCGCTCGGATCGAGGCCGAGCGTCGCGCCGACGTCGCTCGCCGAGCGGCACAGCGCGCGATGCGCGTGCACCGCCCCCTTCGGCTCGGAGGTCGTGCCCGAGGTGAACGTCACCGTCGCGGCGTCCGCCGGCGAGACCCGTGCGGTGAGCACCCCCGGCCACTCCCCGCCGAGCGCGTCGCCGGGCGCCGCCAGCGTGCGCACGGCGGCGGCCGGGTCGTCGTCGAGCCAGAGCACCTCGCGCAGCGCCGGCAGCGCCCCCGCGAACACGGGAGCCGGCGCGTGCGCCGCGTCGGCCGAGATCCCCTGCAGCATCGCCTCGTAGTCGTGGCGCAGGAAGCGTCGCACCGCGACGAGCAGCGCGACGTCCGCGCTGCGCAGGAAGTGCGCGAGCTCTCGGGGACGGGCGAGCGTGCTCAGCGGGACGAGCACCCCGCCGCAGCGCCAGACGCCGAAGGCCGTGGCGAGCCACTCGGCGCGGTTCGGCATCAGGAGGCCGACGCGCGTGCCCCGGCCGACGCCGCGCGCCGCGAGCCCGCGGCCGATCGCGAGCGAGTCGTCGCGCAGCTCGGCATACGTGGCGCGCCGGCGGACGCTGACGAAGGCTTCGTCGCCGGGGTGCCGGGCGGGGGCGGCGTCGAGCAGCTCGGGCAGGATCCGCGGATCGGTCGCCTCAGTCATCGTCGTCGTCGCGCTGTGGAGAATAGGCCTCTACTTCTCCGACAGTCAACCTTGCAGGGCCCGTCGTCCTGGCGCGCGCGGGACGGCGCCCCCCTCGAGCGCTTGAGCTGCGCCGCCCGGGGTTGCTAGGTCGGACGTCGTCACCATGGCGCACACCATCAAGGACCGCACCGCGATCGTCGGCATCGCGCAGACGAGGTTCGGCAAGGGCCTCGAGGACAGCGAGCTGTCGCTCGCCTGCCAGGCGATCTCGGCGGCGCTCGACGACGCCGGCATCGCGCCCGGCGAGGTCGACGGCCTGGTCGCCTTCTCGATGGAGGACGGCCGCGAGGTCGAGGTGGCGCGCAACCTCGGCCTCGGCGGCGTAACCTTCTTCGCCCAGGTCGGCTACGGCGGCGGCGCCGGCTGCGGCACCACCGGCCACGCGGCGCTCGCGGTGGCGAGCGGGCAGTGCGAGGTCGCGGTCGCGTGGCGCGCCCGCAAGCGCGCCGACAAGGCGAGCCGCCCGTGGGCGCAGACCGGCAACCGCATCGACACGCCGTGGCAGTGGAGCCGCCCGTGGGGCCTCCTGCGCCCGGTCGACGAGATCGCGATGCTGACGCGGCGCTACATGCACGAGTACGGCGCCACGCGCGAGCACCTGGCGAACGTCGCGCTCGCGTTCCGCAAGCACGCGAACCGCAACCCGGCGGCGACGATGCACGACAAGCCGCTGACGCGCGAGCAGTACATGAGCGCGCGCTGGGTGTCGGAGCCGCTGTGTCTCTTCGACAACTGCCTCGAGACCGACGGCGCGCTCGCCGTGGTTGTGGTCTCGGCCGAGCGCGCGCGCGACCTCCGCCAGCCGCCGGTCTACATCCATGCGTACGCGCAGGGCATCCCGCCGCAGCACCAGACCATGACGAACTACTTCTGCGACGACCCGCTCGCCGGCCCGTCGCACACGTGCGCAAGGCGTCTCTGGGCGAACAGCGACGTCCGTCCCGCGGACGTCTCCGTCGCGCAGATCTACGACGCGTTCAGCCCGCTGATCCCGCTGTCGCTCGAGGGCTACGGCTTCTGCAAGAGAGGCGAGGGCGCGGCGTTCACCGAGAACGGCGCGCTCGAGTGGCCCGACGGACGGCTGCCGACCAACACCTCGGGAGGCGGCATGTCGGAGGCGTACGTGCACGGCTTCAACCTGGTCGTCGAGGGCGTGCGGCAGATGCGCGGCACGTCGACCAGCCAGGTCGAGGGCGCGACGAGCTGCCTCGTCACGAGCGGCGAAGGCGTTCCGACGAGCGCGCTCGTGCTGCGGAGGTGACCATGGCGGCGTCCGGCTTCGTCCTGCCCGGCCTCGAGGATCCCGCGGCGCGTCCCTTCTGGGAAGGTACGGCGCGCGGCGAGCTGCTGCTCCAGACCTGCGCCGACTGCGGCAAGATGCGCATGCCGCCGCGGCCGATGTGCCCCGCGTGCCGCTCGATCCGCGTGGCCTGGACGAGGGCGTCGGGGCGCGGGCGCGTGTGGTCGTTCGTCGTCGCCCACCCGCCGCTGCTGCCCGCCTACGCCGAGCTCGCGCCCTACAACGTGATCGTCGTCGAGCTCGAGGAGGACCCCACGCTGCGTCTGGTCGGCAACCTGGTCGAGTCGGCCGAGGGGGCGATCAACGCCGTCGACCCGTCGACCATCCGCATCGGCGAGCCCGTGCGGGTCGTGTTCGCGCAGATCGAGGATGTCGCGCTGCCACGCTGGGTGCGCGCCGGCGCCGCCGGCTGACGGCGCCCTGTTCCCCTTCTTCCGTACGTCTGTACGCTGGTGGCAGGAGGTCAGCCTCATGCCACGCGAGACCATCAAGAACCGCGCAGGGACGTTCTACGCGCGTCGCTCCGACGAGGGCCAGTTCTCGAGCATGGCCGAGAAGGGCCGCTCGCTCGCCAGTGATCGTCGCACCAAGGCGAAGACGGTCGCGAAGAAGGGCGAGGGCGACCGCGGCGACCAGAAGCGCACCTCGGGCGGGAAGCGCACCGCGAGCACGCGCGCGACCGCGAAGAAGCGGACGGCGAGCCGGCGCACGACCGCCAAGAAGCGCTCTGCACGGCGCTGACGCGGGATCCCCGCGACGCCGTCGTGGCGCGCCGCCGCGCGGTCCTCAGTCCTCCACCTGCTCGCGCAGCGCGGCGAGCGCTTCGTTCACCCTGCGCACGAGCACGTCGAGCGGCATCGTGATGCGGCCCGGCCGGCCCAGCTCGAAGCCGACGCTGGTGTCGAAGTTCGCGCGGGCGGCGCTCGAGAAGTCGTAGCGCACGGCCTCGCGCAGCTTGGTGAAGCGCTCGTGGAACGCCGACCCCGGCCCGACCTCGAGCGGCTGACCGCGGCGGACCGAGTCGACCACCTCGGCGAGGAGCGTCTCGGCCTCGCCCAGAAGCTCGCGGCGCTTGCGGTTGCTCTCCTCGTCGCGCCGCGGATTCCGCTTCAGGAAGGCGTTGACCACGACCGGCACGACGACTGCCGCCGCGATCGCTCCCGCCATGATCAACGTTCCACCGTCCATGCCGTCGTTCCTCTCGCGCGTCCGCGCTGCCTCGCTGCTCGCCGATTAGCACGCGCGCACGCCCCTGCTGCACGAAAGGCGCGGCTTTTCGATGCGAGGGCGAAAAAAAGTTGCCTTGCTGCAACCTTCGGCTTGACGGTACTGGTGCGCTCGATGGAGCGATGCTCCATCCTTCGTTGTACGCCGGGTGGAGCGGAGCGGAGGCGGCCGCTACGACCTGCGCTCGTCGATCCGCACGAGCCCGTCGCGGATCGCGTGGCGCACGAGCTCGACGCGGTCGCGCACGCCGAGCTTGTGGAAGACGTTGTTGAGATGCGTCTTGACCGTCGCCTCGCTGATCGCGAGGCGGCGGCCGATCTCCGCGTTGCGCAGGCCGAGAGCCACGAGCTCGACGATCTCGTGCTCCCGAGCGGACAGCCGCTCGGGCGACGGCTGGAACGCACGCGCGCGAAGCTCCGCCTGGATCGCGGGCGGCAGCCACACGAGGCCGCCGTGCGCGGCGTCGATCGCCTCGCGCAGGGTCTCGATCGCGAAGCGCTTGAAGACGACGGCCGAGGCGCCCGCGCGGATCGCCGCGAGGGCGTCGGCCGGTTGCTCACTCGCCGTGACGACGACCACGCGCGCACGGCGGGCGAGCACGTCGATCTCGCCGAGCGCGCTGCGGTCCATCTGCAGGTCGAGCAGGAGCACGTCGCACGGCGTGCTGTCCAGCACCGCCGGGAGGTCCGCAACGCGCTCCACCTCGGCGACGACGCTCAGGGACGCGTCCAGGGCGAGCAGGGACTTGAGCCCCTGGCGGAACAGCGCGTGGTCGTCGGCGAGGATCAGGCGCAGCGCCATGGACCCGTCACACGGAGGAGGGCAGCTCGACGAGCACGTCGGCGCCCGAGACGCGTCCGTCACTCGCGACGCGCACGCGGCCGCCGAGCTCCGCCGCCCGCGATGCGATCGCCCACGGCGCGGCGACGCCACGCGGGAAGCCGACGCCGTCGTCCTCGATCCGGATGAGCACGCGGCCGCGCGCGTTCTCGGCGCGGATGCGGGCCGAGCTCGCGCTCGCATGACGGCTCACGTTGCGCGCTCCCTCGAGCATGATCTGGAGCGCATGCTCGACGATGGGCAGCGGCGCTTCGAAGTCGACGTGCACGGTGAATCGGGTGTCGCGCGGGCCCGTGGGCAGGGCAGGGCCGGTCTCTCGCCCCTGCAGCGCGCGGACGAAGGCGCGCAGGTCGTCGTACTCGCGCGTGACGGCGTGCTGCAGCTCGCTCAGCTCGGCGAACGCGCGGTCGCTGCGCCCGCGACGGATCAGCTCGCGACAGGTCTCGAGACGCAGGTTCACGCCGGCGAGGCTCTGCGTGTAGCCGTCGTGCAGCGAGCGCGCGACGCCCTGCAGGCTCGTGTCGAGCTGGCGGCGCTCCCCGCCCAGGAAGCCGACCAGGTAGCCCGTGATCCCGAGATAGACGACGCGGGTCAAGTAGAAGCCGAAGCCGTCGGGCCGCATGACGAGGATCAGGCCGAAGTAGAGCGCCAGGCTCGTCGTCGTGACGACGAACGCGCTGCGGCGCGTGCCGCGCAGGCCGGCCGCCAGCACGGCGAACAGGAAGTACACGTAGAACGGGCTGTTGGTGCCCTCGGTCACCATCGCCACCAGCGCGCCGAACAGCACGTCGCCGCAGTTCGACGCGGCGACGACGCGCGGCAGCGCGACGCGTCCCGTCCAGACGACGAGCGCGAGCGCGACGCTGTAGGCGAGATGCGCCAGCATGACCGCGAGCGCCCGGGGATCGATGAAGAACGCGGCACCCGTGACCTCCATGACGCGCAGGATCGGCTCCGTCGGGTCGAGGTAGACGGCGAGCGGGGCGGCGACGGCGAGCAGCAGGCGGCACTGCGCGATGTTGCGCTCGATGCGAGCGAGACCGGTGTCGTGCATGGCAGAACCCTCGAGCTCCGGCAGCGAGGCCCCGTCCGGCGGCGTGGCGTCGCTGCGCAGGAGCAGAAGTCCGCGCTCTAGCACGCCGGCGGAGCGGGCTCGATCACCGCGCGGGCACGCCCCCGCTCGCCGACGCCGGCGGCGGGACGCCGGCGCGGGCCGGCGGCCCCGCCGCTGCGCCGGCGTCGTCGGTCAGCGGGAAGCGCACCGAGAAC
>JBFMAS010000050.1:0-33594 GCA_040755575.1 Thermodesulfobacteriota bacterium | reverse complement strand
CGCCGGCGCCACCCCCGGGGTCGCGGACGGGGCCGCGGCCCGGGGCGTGGCGCCCCGGGCCAACGCACCCGCTACGGCGTCGTGAGGGTGAACGAGGCGTGGACGAACGGGTCCGACAGATCGCCGGCGTTCACCTCGATCGTGACCAGGTCGCCGGCGTTGACCGCGACCGTGTTGACGGCGTCGCTGCAGCTCGTATCCCCGCCCGCGATCGTGCAGGTGACGCCCGTCGCCGCGCCGTTGACCCAGACGGTCGCGCTGACGTCGTCCGCGCCGCTGACGGACTGGCGGACGCGCAGGTTGCCGATCGTGCCGCCGATCGGCAGGGGCGAGGCGGCGTCCTGCGGGTCCAGCTCCTGACGGCCGGAGCCGATGGCCAGGTAGCGGGTGGTGAAGTCCTGGACGACGTCGTCGGTCGCGACGATGATGATGATCACCACGATCCCGCTCGACCCCGTCGGGCCCGTGGGACCGGTGGGGCCGATGTCGCCGGTCGCTCCCGTGTCGCCCGTCGGCCCGGTGTCGCCGGTCGGTCCGGTCGCCCCCTGCGGACCGGGGGCGCCGTCCGCACCCGTCGGGCCCGTGGCGCCCGCGGCACCCGTCGCGCCGGTCGGGCCGGTCGGGCCGGTCGGGCCTTCCGCGCCCTCGAGCGCCAGGATCGCCCACGCCGACGGCGTCGTGTCGGGCGGGTTGCCGACGTTGTCGTCGATCAGGCTGATGAAGCTCGTGCCGCCCAGGCTGACGGCGTCGTTGATCTTGTAGGTCGCCGCCGGGTTCCAGGCGTCGCGCCACTCGAAGCCGGTGCGCTGCCAGTCGAAGGGCTCCTCGCCCGCCGGGCAGCTCTGCTTCGGGCCGATCTTGCGCAGCACGCGGACCGACCCGATGTTGGTCTCGATCGTCGTGATGCACGTGCGCGCCGTCGGCGGCGCCGCGCTCGCGCTCGCCGCTGCCGCGACGACCGCGGCCAGCGCCGCGATCACGACCCGCGCCCGCGGAACTCTCTCTCGCTCTCTCATGCTCGACCCCCTGCACGGTCGCCGCGCAAGGCGTGCGGCGACCCTCCTGCATAGGTTCGGCTCGAGCGGGGACGAACGTTAGACGGGCCTCGCCGGCGCGGTCTGCCGGCGCGCGTCCGCGGCTGCCGGGCGCGAGGTCAGGGGCGCGATCGGTTGCGCGCCTTCATCACGCGGTCGATCTCGCGCTTGCTCTCGGCCTTGCGGATCGACTCGCGACGGTCGTGGTGCTCCTTGCCGCGCGCGAGCCCGAGCTCGACCTTGGCGCGCCCGTCCTTGAAGTACATCCGCGTCGGCACGAGCGTGAAGCCGCGCTCGCGCGTCTTGCCGGCGAGGCGGTCGATCTCGGCGCGGTGCAGCAGCAGCTTGCGCTGGCGCTCGGGGTCGGGGGCGTCGCGCGTCGCGAAGCCGTACGGCGAGATGTGCACGCCGATCAGCAGCGCCTCGCCGCCCTTGGTGATCCGCGCGTAGGCGTCCTTGAGGTTGACCTTGCCCTCGCGCAGCGACTTCACCTCCGCGCCGAGCAGCGCGATGCCGGCCTCGACGGTCTCCTCGATGAAGTAGTCGTGGCGCGCCTTGCGGTTGACGGTGATGATCTTCTCGCCGGCCTCGCGGGGCATGACGCGCTCGGCGTAGCACAACGGCGGCGCGCACCGCAGCGCGCGGCCGGCGCTGGTAGCGTTCCAGAGCACGGTACCGCGGCGTTGGGTCGGGTTGCGTCGGCCGCCCGATTGCGCTCAAGCGGGAGCCTCGTGCACCCGCTCCTCCTCCTCACCGCCGCGAGCTTTCTCGCGCTGCTCTTCGGCATCGCGGCGAACCTGCTCGCGCGGAGCCGCGAGCCGACGGCGCTCGAGCGCGACGCGGGCCATGGGATCGCGGGCCTGAAGAGGCTGGTCGAGGCGGGGTCGTGGCGGCTCGCGCTCCCGGCGCTGCTCATCACGGGCGGGCTCCTCGGCGTGATGGTGTTCGGGGCGCTCGCGCTGGCGGTCGTCTTCGGGCAGACGGCGACCGGCGTGCTGATGCTGCTCGTGGCGCTCGTCGCGATCGCCAAGATCGCGCGCGACTACGCGCGGGCCTGACGAGAAGTCCGACCCGTGTCGCGGTCGACGGTCTGCCACGATGAGCGCACGGATCCGCGGATCCAGCGTCGGAGCAGGCTTGCCGCTGCTCAGCTCGCTTTCGCCGCGGGCGCCTGCGCCCGCGCGAACGACAGACCCTCGAACCGGCCCGACTTCCGCCACGCGTCGATGTACTGGAAGTACGCGACCGGGCCCGCCGGATAGCCGCCGACGTTCAGGCGCTCACGGCGCCCCATCGGCTTGCCCTCGTTGTTGTAGTAGCCGGGCGTGCAGTCGGGGTTGCCGAGGAAGCTCTGCGGAGCGCTCTCGATGAGGTCGACCCAGGCCTTCTCGGCCTCGGCGGTCACCTCGACCTGCTCGCTGCCGGTGTCGAGGGCGTGCCTGATGATCGTGGCGATCGTCGTGCCGGCCTCGACCAGGTTGTGCGTGATGTTCGAGATCAGGTTTCCGCCCTGCGTCAGGCCGACGATGAACAGGTTCGGGAAGCCGTGCACGTGGATGCCGTGCAGGCTCTGCATTCCGTCTTTCCAGTGCGCCGACAGCGTCTCGCCGCCGCGTCCCTTGGTCTCGAACCCCGAGCGGCGCGCGAAGTCGGTGGCGAACTCGAAGCCCGAGGCGAAGACCAGGCAGTCGAGATCGTAGTGGACGCCGTTCGCCCAGACGCCGGTCGCGTCGATCCGCTCGACGCCCTTGCCGTCGGTGTCGACGAGGTGGACGTTCGGCCGGTTGAAGGTTTGCAGGTACTCGTCGTGGAAGCAGGGCCGCTTGCAGAGCTGGCGGTACCACGGCTTCAGCTTCTCGGCGGTCTGCTCGTCCTCGACGATCGCGTCGACGCGGGCGCGGATCTCGCTCATCTTCTCGTCGTCGCTGTCCTCGAAGGCCTTCCGGATTGCGGCCATGTCGAGGATGCTGCCGTCCGCGCCGAGGTCTCGAACGACCCGATCGCGCACGCGGATCGCGATGTCGGTCCAGCCGTCCTTGACGAGGTCCTCGTCGGCGAAGCCGCCGGTCTGGAGCGTGGCGAAGTTCATCAGCCACTCCTTCTGCCAGCCGGGCTTCAAGGTCTTGAACCACTCCGGGTCGATCGGGTGGTTGTTGCGCACGTCGATCGAGGACGGGGTGCGCTGGAAGACGTAGAGCTCCTTCGCGTCGCGGCCGAGCGGCGGAATGCACTGCACGGCGGTGGCGCCCGTGCCGATGATGCCGACGCGCTTGTCTGCAAGCCCGGTCATCGGCGCGCCCTTGGGATCGCCGCCCGTCCAGGCGTAGTCCCAGCGGGCGGTGTGGAACGCGTGCCCCTCGAACGTCTCGATGCCCGGAATGCCGGGCAGCTTCGGCCTGTGCAGCGGTCCGGTGCCCATCGCGACGAAGCGGGCGCGGATCCGGTCGCCGCGATCGGTGTGGACGGTCCAGCGCCACGCGGCGTCGTCCCACTCGAGCAGCGTGACGTTGGTCGAGAACAGCGCGTGCTCGCGGAGCCCGAAGGTCTCGGCGATCTTCAGCGCGTGCGCCCAGATCTCCGGGGCGAACACGTACTTCATGCTCGGCCGGCCGCCGACCTCCTCGAGCAGCGGCAGGTAGACCATCGCGGCCGTGTCGCACATCGAGCCCGGGTAGCGGTTCCAGTACCAGACGCCGCCGAAGTCGCCTCCCCCTTCGATGATCCGGAAGTCGTCGATCCCGGCCTGCTTGAAGCGCGCGCCGGTACACAGCCCGGCGAAGCCGCCGCCGATGAACGCGACGGTGACCTCGTCTGCGCACGGGTCGCGCTCGACCTTCGTGACGTAGGGGTCGTCCACGAAGTGGGCGAAGCGGCCCTTGGGCTCGATGTACTGCTCGTTGCCGTCGGGGCGCAGGCGCTTGTCGCGCTCCTCGCGGTAACGGACGCGGAGCGCCTCGCGCTCCACCGGGGTCAGGTGAATGTGGCCGTCGGCGGACGTCGTCGACATGACTCCTCCTCGGCGCCGCGGCCGAGCACCACGGCGGCAAACGGCTCGCGTGGGCAGCAGGTCGCGTGCCAGGGCGCCCCTGGCGCGGATCCCGCGGCGGCACGGAATCCGGTGCGGTGTCGCAGGCGCGTTCCCACGCGCGACAACGGCGGCGCCGCGGCGTTCCGATCCGTGCTCACCGCGGCGTGTCGGGAGCCGGCCCCGCGACGCACGAGCGGGTCAGGCCCGCTCGCGCGCCGCACCGCTCACGCGGACTCGCGCAGCGGGTGCTCCTTCACGCGGTTCTGGCCGTCGACCATCACGATCCTGGGCTGGTGCTCGCGCGCGCTCTCCTCGTCGAGCCAGGTGAAGGCGCCGATGATCACCAGGTCGCCGCGCGACACCTTGCGCGCCGCGGCACCGTTGACGCAGATCACGCCGGAGTCGCGCTCGCCCTCGAGCACGTAGGTCTCGAAGCGCTCGCCGTTGTTCACGTCCCAGACGTGCACCGACTCGAACTCGATCAGGTCCATCGCCTCCATGAGCGCCTTGTCGACCGTGATCGAGCCCTCGTAGTTCAGGTTCGCGTCCGTGACCGTCGCGCGGTGGATCTTGCCGCGCAGCATCTTGCGCACCGGCAGGGGACGGGCCTCGTGCTTCCTTCGGGAGATCTTCTGCATGGTGCGCCTCAGCGGTTCTCGACGGACGCGAGGGGCGCCTGCTCCCCGGCCGGCTGGGTGGGATCGATGGAGAGGGACGTCTCGTGCCGGGCGATGCGGACGGGATTCGCGTCCGCGGGATCGAGCAGCGCGTTGTCGATCAGACGCACGCCGTCGACCCACACCGCCACCGCGAGCTGCGCCGGGGCGTCCACGCGCAGGACGGGCTCGAGGGACACGGGGTCGCACAGCACCGCGTACTCGAGACGCGCCCGCGGGGTCGCGGAGATCGCGTGCGCGACGGCGCCGGCGACCTCGTCGGCGCTCCGGGCGCCGCGCGCCACCGCGAGCCGCGCGGCGTCGAGCGCCGCCGGCACGCAGCGCGCCGCGACGCGGCCGTGCGCCGAGAGCCGCGCGTTGCGGCTCGACATCGCGAGCCCGTCGGTCTCGCGCACCGTCGGCCCAGGCACGACCTCGATGCCGAAGTCGAGGTCGCGCACCATGCGCCGCACGACGGCGAGCTGCTGGAAGTCCTTCTCGCCGAACACCGCGACGTGCGGCTTGACGGCGTGGAACAGCTTCGCGACGACCGTCGTCACCCCGCGGAAGTGTCCGGGGCGATGCGCGCCGCACATGCCGTCCGTCAGCCGGTCGACGGCGACCGAGGTGACGAACTCGTCGGGGTACATCTCGCTCGGGTGCGGGGCGAACAGCACGTCGACGCCCGCATCCTCGAGGAGCCGCCGGTCGCGCTCCGGCTCGCGCGGGTAGGAGATCAGGTCCTCCTCGCGGTCGAACTGGATCGGGTTGACGAAGATCGACACCACCACCCGGTCGCCGCGCGCACGCGCCGCCCGCACGAGCGAGAGGTGGCCCTCGTGCAGGTAGCCCATGGTGGGAACGAACGAGATCCGCAGGCCGAGCGCCCGCTGGCGGTCGGCCCAGCCCTGCATGTCGGCGACGCGCTCGATCTCGAGCATGCGCTTGCCGGGCAGGCGCTCGCTCGGCGCCGCCGGCTGCGCCTCCGGCGCGCGCGGCGCGTGGTAGGACTCGGCGTCCGACGGGAAGCCGCCGGAGCGCACGTCCTCGGCGAACGCCTCGACCGCGGCCGTCACCTGCGCGCCGAGCCCCGCGTAGCGGCGCACGAAGCGCGGCGCCTTGCGCTCCTCGGTCGCGAGCCCGAGCAGGTCGTGCATCACCAGCACCTGGCCGTCGCAGAACGGCCCCGCGCCGATGCCGATCGTCGGGATGTCGAGCAGAGCCGTGATCTCGCGCCCGAGCTCGAGCGGCACGCCCTCGACGACGACCGCGAACGCGCCGGCGTCGGCGACCGCGCGCGCGTCGTCGAGGAGCCGCTTGCGGCCCTCGTCGTCACGGCCCTGCACCTTGTGCCCGCCCATGCGGTGCACGCTCTGCGGCGTGAGGCCGATGTGGCCGACGACCGGGATGTCGGCGCGCACCAGCGCGCGGATCGTCGCCGCCTGCGTGCGGCCGCCCTCGAGCTTGACGGCCTCGGCGCCGGCCTTGATCAGCTTGCCCGCGCTCTCGAGCGCGTCGCGCCGGCTCGTCTGGTAGGACAGGAACGGGAGGTCGCCCAGGACGAGCGCCCTGGTGCGCGCACGCGCCACGAGGCGCACGTGGTAGAGCATCTCCTCGAGGGTCACCGGCAGGGTCGAGTCCTCGCCCTGCACGACCATCCCGAGGCTGTCGCCCACCAGCAGGATGTCGACCTCTGCCCGGTCGATGAGCTGCGCGAAGGTGCAGTCGTAGGCCGTCACCATGGTCAGGCGACGCGTGCCCTTCGCTCGTCGAACGTCCGGGACGGTGATCTTCGTTCTCACGGATCAATCCTCCCGGACCGGTCGGAAGGCCGTGAGAGCGGTCGACGCATGCGCACGTCGCTCAGCACTCGCGAGCTCGACAGACCTCGGCCACGGCGTGGCGTGCGGGGCTGTCGCGCCCCCTACCCGTCCCGGTCCAGCCTGCGCCGCCGCTCGCGTGCGAGTCGGCTGCGACGGTTACCTGGATCCCAGCGGTATGTAGTGCTGCACCCCTTTGCGGACGCTCCTGATCTCCCGGAGCAGGTCGACGCGTTCGTCGCCGTTGCCGAGAAAATCGATCATGGAGCTGTTCACGACCAGAAGGGGCGCGTCCTCATACGAGTGGAACTGGTTCCTGTAGGCCTCTGCCAGCGAGCGCAGGTACTCCGGCGCAATGCGGCGCTCGTAGTCCCGGTTTCGCTTGCGAAGCCTTCTTTGCAGAACCTCGGAGCTGGCCTCGAGGTACACGACGAGGTCCGGCCTCCGCGGCTCCGGGTGGACGGTTTGCGCCACGCGCCGGGCGAGCTCCCGGTACAGGTCGTACTCGGGCTTGCCCAGCGTGAGACGCGCGAAGATCTCGTCCTTGGCGAGGAGGTAATCGCACACCACGGCGCGACCGCCGTTGCCGGCCTGGCGCTGCGCGATGCGCGCTTGCTGCTCGAGCCGCAGGAGAAGGAAGCGGAGCTGGGTCGCAAGCGCGTGTCTCTCGGGCGCCGTGTAGAAAGGACGCAGGAACTCGTTGTGCTCGGCCGGATCGAGCTCCAGCTCGGCATCGAATTCCTCGGCGAGGATCTTCGCCAGCGACGTCTTTCCAACGGCAATGGGTCCTTCGACAACGATGTACCGTCCTCGACTCACCCCGCCACACCGCCGCGGCCGGGATAACACAAGGTACCCGCTAGGTAAACATTCCTTTCCCCGCCGTCAGGACCCCCAGCTCAGCTCCGCGAGCACCGCGCGGTACTCCTCGGCGAGCCTCTCCCGGTCGCCCTCGACGTCGATCGACTGCCGGCTCGCGCGCTCGACCATCTCCGCCTGGCGCAGCACGGCGGCGCGCGCATCGACGCCGCGCACGGCCGCGCCGACGTCGCGCAGCGTCTTCAGCAGGCGCACCATCACTGCCGTGTTGCGCCTCGCGGCCTCGCGGATCTGGTCGAAGGCTCGCGCGATGGCGTCGGCCACCTCGAACCGCGGGGCGATCACGCGCAACCGTCCATCGTGGTAGCGGTACGGCGACGGGATCGCGCGGCCGGCGAGCCGGCACAGTCCGGCGCCCAGGTGGTCGATGCAGCTCGCCGCGGTGAAGGGGTCGTTGATGCTCGGCGACAGGGCGCGCAGGGCGACCTCGACGAGCTGGTCGATGGCGAAGCCGACGTCCTGGAAGATCGTCCGCTCGCGGCCGACGATCACGACACGGCGGAGCCCGCGCTCGACCGCGTCGTCGACGCGCTTCGGCGGCGCGACGCTCGCGATCGGGGTGCCGTCGGTGACGAAGTCGCCCGGATGGCACTGGAGGCGGACGAGCAGGTCGCGCTGCTCGGCGAGCGCGATCAGCTCGTCGCCGTCGATCGCCTGCACGTAGCCCGTCCCGATCACGCCCACCTGTGCCCACTCCTCGGGCAGCGCGTCGGGCGGCGGGCGCTCGTCCCGCTGCTCGTTCCCGATCCGGTCCGGAAACAGCCGGTCGATGGCTCCCGCGAGGTCCTTACCCACCGCCGCGATGACGTACGACGCCTGGATCGACATCGAGACGTGGTGGATGAAGTAGATCAGGATCGCGAGGCTGCCGAGCGCGAGCACGACACCGACCGTGACCGAGAGCTGTGGGACGAAGCTTCCCCCGTCGCCGCCGCGGATCGTTCGCAGGACGAGCAGGCAGTAGAGGAACGTCGCGACGAACGTCTCCAGGACGACCTGGTTCCCGGTGTCGCGGAGAAAGCTGCCCAGCAGCCGGGGTCCGTACTGCTGCGCCGCGAGGGTCAGGGCGACGATCGTGATCGAGAAGGTGACGCCCGCGACCGTGATCATGGAGCTGGCGATCGCGGACAGCACCTCCCGGGCCCCATCCGCACCGCCGCCGTAGACGACGTCGAGCTTTGCGAACGCGTCTGCTCCCCACATCCGGTCGACGGCGACCATGACGATCGCGAGCGCGACGGCGCCGACGCTCATCACGGCCGGGACGAACCAGAGGCTCGATCGGAGCGTGTCCCAGATCTTTCGCAGCCGGGTGTTCACGCTGCTAGCGGACGGCGACGGTGAAGAGGACGCTCATCGGACGCCGACGCCACGCAGGGCGTCGCTCGTCAAGCACGTCGTACGCCAGCGCGCGGTTCGCGGGACGACGGCCGGGGACGCGCGCGAATCTCCGCCGGCACGGCGCCGTTGCCTGTATTTTGTACACGGTGAGCGCGCCTTTTGGCGGAACGCCGCTCGCCTTGCGGCGTTGGGCGCCGCGGGCGTGCGTCGTCGTGGCGGGCCGCAGCACCGCCCCGCGTGCGGCGATCGGCACCGGCATTGCAGCCCCCTTCCCGTTCGGCACGTCCCTGGCGACAGCGCGGCCGCGTCGTGCTCGCGGGAAGCCGCAACGAGGGTCCCGCATTGGACTTCGTCGAGTTCGTCGGCCCGAACAGGGCGCTCCAGCTCTTCGGCGTCAAGCTGGTCGGCGTCAACGCCGAGAGCGGCAAGAAGCTGCTCTTCACCCTCGCGCTGATCGTCGTCGCGCTGCTCGCGAGCAAGCTCCTGCGCGGCCTCGCGCGAGGCGTGACCGAGCGCGGCGAGCGCAGCGCGTTCTGGGTGAGGCAGGCGATCCACCTCGCGACCGCCTTCGTCCTCGTCCTCGGCATCGCCTCGATCTGGTTCGACGACCCGGTACGGCTCGCGACCGCGGCCGGCCTCGTAACGGCCGGCGTCGCGTTCGCGCTCCAGCGCGTGATCACCGCGTTCGCGGGCTACGTCATCATCCTGCGCGGCAACACCTTCAACGTCGGCGATCGGATCGTGATGGGCGGCGTCCGCGGCGACGTGGTCGCGCTGGGCTTCATGCAGACGACGATCATGGAGATGGGGCAGCCGCCTCCGGTCCAGAACGCCGACCCGGCGATGTGGGTCCGCGCCCGCCAGTACACCGGGCGCATCGTCACGGTGTCGAATGCGCGCGTCTTCGACGAGCCCGTCTTCAACTACGCGCGTGAGTTTCCCTACCTCTGGGAGGAGATCAGCGTGCCGATCGCGTATCGCGACGACCACGTGGCCGCCGAGGAGATCCTCCTCGACGCCGCACGCCGCCACACGCTCGAGATCACCGCGCTCGGCGAGCCGGCGGTGCAGGAGCTTGAGCGTCGCTACGTGATGAAGCGCTCGGAGATGAGGCCCAGGGTGTTCCTCCGCATGACCGACAACTGGATCGACCTCACCGTTCGCTTCCTCGCCGCGGACCACGGAGTGCGCGACCTCAAGGACGCGATGACGCGCGACATCCTGGCCGGGTTCCGGCGGCGCGGCCTGTCGGTCGCGTCGCCGACGCTCGAGGTCGTAGCCGTGCCTTCGCCGCGGCCGACCCGGGCCGGGGAAGACCAGCGGCCGCAGCTGAGCGGTGGCGACGGCACGAGGTGACGTGTCGATCACGCCCGTGCTGAGCAGCTTCGTCTTCCGGCTCGGCAGGATCCTGAAGCTGCTGCCGAAGGCGGCCGTCGCGTGGTGGAACGACGACGTGTTCCGCCTCTCGGCGTCGCTCGCCTTCTACACGATCTTCTCCCTCGCCCCGATCATGCTGCTCGCGACCGCGCTCGCGGGAATGGTCTTCGGCGAGGACACCGCACAGCGCCAGCTCGTCGCCCAGATCGAGGCGCTGGTCGGGACGGAGGGCGGTCGGGTCGTCGAGCGGATGGTGGAGACCCTTCGCACCTCGGGCAGCGGAGCGGCGGCCGCCGCGATCGGCGTGCTCAGCGTGCTCATCGGCTCGACGGTGGTGTTCGCCGAGCTGCAGTCGGCGCTGAACAAGATCTGGGACGTGCGCGCCGACGCGAGCCGGGGAATGCTCCGCGACCTGGTCGAGAAGCGGGTGCTGTCGTTGATCCTGGTGATCGGCGTCGGCTTCCTGCTGCTCGTCTCGCTGGTGATCGATGCGGTCTTGACCGGGACGCAGGAGCTGCTCGCCGCGCACACGCCGTCCGTGCCGTGGCTCTGGCAGACCGTGAACCGCGCCGTCTCCTTCGCGATCACGACGCTGCTCTTCATGATGATCTACAAGCTGCTGCCCGACGTGCGCCTCGCCTGGAAGGACGTCGCCATCGGCGCGTTCGTGACCGCGATCCTGTTCTCGGTCGGCAAGGTGGCGATCGGCTTCTACCTCGGCCGCATGTCGGTCGGCAGCGCGTATGGAGCGGCCGGGTCGTTCGTCGTGCTGCTCGTGTGGATCTACTACTCGGCGCTGATCAGCTTCTTCGGTGCGGAGTTCACACAGGTCTACGCGCGCCACGAGGGCAGCGGGCTCCGCCCCGAGCCGCACGCCGTCCGGCGCGGCGACAAGCCGCGCTCTGCATGAGCGCCCCGTCCTTCAAGCGCGGTGCACGGCGCGCTCGCGGGGCTGGGCGCCGACGGGACTCCGTGGAGTCGCCCGCGGGCGGGTCACGATGATGTAGACCGCGTGCACGATGCCCGGGACGTAGCCGAGCAGCGTCAAGAGGATGTTGAGCCAGAACTGCAGCCCGAGTCCGACCTGCAGAAAGACACCCAAGGGCGGCAGCACGATGGCGAGCAGTATCCTGACGACGTCCATTGTTCCTCCGAGCTTTCGCGCCGCGCCGTCGCGCGGACTCTACGGGCGCCGATCGCATCCGCGCCGAGTGAGGCGCGCACGTGCGCGCTGCGGGGCTTGGTGCAAACGCGATGCCGGGCATTGCCCGGCATCGGTCATCGTCCGGCGGCTCGCCGAGGCCCGGGGGCTCCGCGCTTGCTCTCGAGGTACCCCATGAGGAGGCGCGTGATCTCCCTCGCGTGTCGCTCCGCACCGGTGCCCGCCGGAGCGGGCTCGCGCGCGACGTCGTGCAACACCAGGCGATGGGTGAGGCTCTCGAGCACCTCGACCGCGAGCCGCGCGGCGACCGGCGCCTCGGCGCGCGGGACGCCGTGCTCCTCGAGCAGCGCCGCAACCTCCGCCGCCATCGTCCGCTCGAGGTTGGCGACGCGCGCGCGCAGGCGCGGCGGCAGGGGCGCCTCCTCGAACAGCACCCGGTGCAGGCCGGGGTCGCGCGCGTGCAGCGCGAGCATGACGTCGACCAGCCGGCGCACCGCGCTGGTGACGCGCGGCCCCTACCGGCACGTGCGCAACCCGATCTTCGCCTTCATGGTGCTCGCCGTCGCGGGCCTCGCGCTGCTGACGCCGAACGCGCTCGCCCTCGCGGCGGTAGCCGCGCTGGTCGTGGCGATCGAGCTCCAGGTGAAGGCCGTCGAGGAGCCCTACCTCGAGCGCGCGCACGGCGAGGCGTACCGCGCGTACCGCGCGCGCACCGGACGGTTCGTGCCGGGCGTCGGCCGCTGAGCGGCTTCCTACCCGAGCCGCTCGCCGGGCCGGAGCGTCGCCTCCGCCGCGAGCTCCGCCGCCTTCACCTTGCCGCCCGCGCCGCGCACGCGGGAGATCGCGATCGCGCCGGCGTCGGCGCCCTGCCCCGCCGCGACGACGATCCCGCGCTGGTCGATCGCGACGAGCGTGCCGGGCGCGGCGTCGCGCACGTCGTCCGCGGCGCGCCGCGCGTCGTACAGACGCAGCATCGCGCCGCGCAGCAGCGTGTGCGCCCCGGGCTGCGGATCGCAGCCGCGGATGAGGTCGTAGACCCGCTTGCACGGCAGCGACCAGTCGACGCGCGCGTGCTCGTCCGTGCACAGCGGGTCGTAGCTCGCCTGCGACTCGTCCTGCGGGATGCGCGGCGCGTCGCCGGCCGCGACCAGGCCGACCGCGCGCACCATCCCGGCGATGCCCTTCTCGAAGATCTTGTCGAAGTAGAGCGACCCCGCGGTGTCGTCCGGGCCGATCTCGACCTCCTCCTGCAGCAGGATCGGACCCGTGTCGATGCCGGGGTCGGTCCAGAAAACGGTGTAGCCGCCGCGCGTCTCGCCGCGGATGATCTGCCACGCGAGCGCGCTGCCGCCGCGGTAGCGAGGCAGCAGCGAGGGGTGGAAGCACAGCGTGCCGAGCCGCGGCGCGTCGATCACCGCCGGGGGGATGATCTTGGTGACGTACGCCAGCACGCCGAGGTCGGCGCCGAGCTCGCGGAACTCGCGCGCGACCTCCTCGCCCTTGTAGCTCGCCGGCGTCCGCACCGGGACGCCGGCCCTGGCGGCCTCCGTGGCGAGCGGGTCCGGCTTGCCGGCCCTGTCGGGCGGGGCGTAGGCGGCGACCACCTCGTGACCCGACGCGAGGAGGCCCTGCAGGACGCGCTGCGCGAACGCAGCCTGACCGACGAGAACGACGCGCATGAGCGCCGGGCTAGCATGGAATCCGCGCCCGGTTCCAAGCGGTCGCGCGCCTTTCCAACCTCGCGCGACGGATGATAAGGCTTCCGCCGGAAGCGAATCTGATCTTTCGGAGGTCGAACGAATGCCTGCCAAGCGCTCGTGGTCGTGGATCCTGTCTGGCCTGATCGTCTCCAGCACGCTGGCGTTGCACGCGTGCACTCCGTCCGAGCCCGAGAAGACCGAGCAGCCGGCAGCCTCGGCTCCGGCACCCGCCGCACCGGCGCCCGGACAGCCCGCCCAGGCGCCTGCGCCCGGCGCGACGATGGCCATGGTGGTGGACGAGCTCTACGTCGACGCGGAGGCGGACCCCGACGAGGGCGCGCCGCCGCTCACCGTCAAGTTCACCTCGACGGTCGAGGACGCGACCGGCGCCGTCACCTGCAACTGGGACTTCGGCGACGGCACGCCGGCCAGCACCGAGATGAACCCGACGCACGTGTACCAGGCGGAGGGCGACTTCGTCGTCACGCTCAAGTGCAAGGACTCGAAGGGCATCGAGGGCGAGACGGAGATCGACGTCACCGCTTACACGGACGAGTGAGGCACGCGAGCGCGCGGGCGACGTCGCGTCCGAGGCGCGCGACGCCCGCGGGCGAGCGCAGCAGGGCGTTGTTGATCTCGAGCTCGACGTAGGCGACGTCGTGCGCCTCGCCGTGGCGGCGGGCGCTGTAGATCAGGCCCGCGAGCCCGGAGTACGGCTCGTTGTAGCGCACCCGGTAGCCCTGCTGCGCGAGCGCCCGCCCCAGCCGCCGCGCGAGCACCGGGTAGGCGTCGAACAGGACGCCGACGTCGAACGGGCGCGGCGCGCCGTCCAGGACCGGCGTGAAGCTGTGCAGCGCGAGGATCTGCACCGCGGCGTCCGGGTCGCGGCGCTTCGCCCGCGCCACCATGCGGTCGACCGCCGCGTGGTACGGCGCGTGATAGAGCGCGAGCCGGCGGCGTCGCTCGCCGGCGCCGACGCGCGCGTTGCCCGGCACCTCGACGCCGTCGCTCTTCCGGACGATCAGGCTCGGGTCGAGGGGGTCGCGGTTGCAGTCGACCAGCAGACGCGACCAGCGCGACGCCGCGTACGGCACCTGGAGCCGACGCGCGATCTCCCGCTGCACCGCATGCGCGCCGACGTCCCAGCCGATGTGGTCGCGGATCGCCGCGCGCGGCACGCCGAGACCGCGGTACGCGCGCGGCACCGCGCTGCTCGCGTGCTCGCACGTCAGCACCCAGGCGACGCGCTCGCTCGCCGACCGCGTCGCGCGCTTCACTTCTTGAGCGTGGTCTCGAAGAGCCGCAGCAGCCGCTTCCACGAGTCCTGCGCCGCCGCCGCGTGGTAGGACGGCCGCTCGTCGCAGAAGAAGCCGTGGTCGGCACCGGGGTAGACGATCACCTCGGCGTCCTTGCCGAGGGCAGCGAGCCGCTCCTTCACCAGCGCGACCTCGTCGGGCGGGATGAAGGCGTCCTGGTCGCCGTAGAAGACGACCATCCTGGCGGTGATGCCGGCCGCGTCCTCGATCGGCGGGTGCGGCCGCCGCTCGCTCGGCATCATGTTGCGGCCGATGCCACCGCCGTAGAACGGGGCCGCCGCCCGCAGCGGCAGGTGGCAGGCGGCGAGGAAGGTGATGAAGCCGCCCATGCAGAAGCCCGTCATGCCGAGCGCGCCGCTGTCCACCGACGGCAGGGCATTCAGGTGCTCCATCGCCGCGCGCACGTCGGCGACGATCGCGTCGTAGCCCGGCAGGTCCATCATGAGCTGGATCGCGCGCTGCAGCGACCCGTAATCGCAGACCCGCTCGCCCTGCACGCGGTAGTACAGGTCGGGTGCGATGGTGACGTAGCCCTCGCGGGCGATCCGGTCCGCGACGTCCTTGATGTGCTGGTTCAGCCCGAAGGCCTCCATCACGACGATCACGCCCGGGAACGGGCCGCCGCCGTCCGGCTGCGACAGGTAGGCCGGCATCGCGCCGTCCGCCGTCCTCACGTCGACCATCTTGCCCTGCACGTTCACCGTTCCGACCTCCCTCGCGCCCGGCCCCGGGGCCCGAA
The DNA here is from genome assembly GCA_040755575.1 of Thermodesulfobacteriota bacterium. Classification (GTDB taxonomy): domain Bacteria; phylum Desulfobacterota; class Binatia; order UBA12015; family UBA12015; genus DATCMB01. The sequence continues at coordinate 18,542 of JBFMAS010000050.1, read as the reverse complement.
TAGAACGGCCGAGACCGGGGCCCGGCGCGCGGTTTGACTTCGCTGCCGACGGCCCTTAGTCGTAAAACGCTTTTTGCAAGTGGACGGCCCCCTCCGGCGGCCAGCCGGGGCGCTTCTACCATGGTGCGACGCGAGAAGACCAACTACGTCATCCAGTCGGTGGCGCATGCCCTCGACGTCCTCGAGCAGTTTGCCGGCGACACCGAGGAGCTCGGCGTCACCGACCTGTCGAAGCGCCTCAAGCTGCACAAGAACAACGTCTTCCGCCTGCTCGCGACCCTCGAGTCGCGCGGCTACATCGAGCAGAACAAGTCGACCGAGAACTATCGCCTCGGCATCCGCTGCCTGCAGCTCGGCCAGACCTTCGTCCAGCAGATGGGTCTCTTGCGCCAGGCGCGGCCGATCATGGAGGACGTCGTCAAGGCGTGCCAGGAGACGGTCTACCTGAGCCTCCTGCGCCGCGGCGGCGTGGTGCCGCTGCAGTCGGTCGATGCCGACCGTCCCGTGCGCACCGTCTCGCTCCTCGGTCAAGCGCTGCCGCTGCACTGCACCGCGGCCGGCAAGGTGCACCTCGCGTTCGAGTCCGAGGAGGAGATCAAGCACTCGCTTCCCGAGTCGCTCGAGCGCCACACCGACAAGACCATCACCAAGCGCACCGACCTGATCGCCGACCTGCGCGCCGTCGCCGAGCGCGGCTACGCCATCGAGGCGGCCGAGTACCTGCCCGACCTGATGTCGATCGCCGTCCCGATCCGGGACTACACCCGCACCGTGGTCGGCAGCCTGTCGATCACCGCGCCCGAGTACCGCCTGTCGCCCGACCGCATCGAGCGCGAGATCGCGCCGCTCGCGCTGCGCGCGGGCCGCGACCTGTCGAACCGGCTCGGCTACAACGCCTGATACGACCCTGACGGGCGCTCACGCCTCGCATAAGCGCGGCTTCGTTGACTCCGATTAGCACCGTGTTATCCAGCCCTGGTCGATCGCGACATGCGCGAGCTGCGACCTGCGCGACCTGCTGGCGCAGGGCCCGCGGCGCTTTTCCCGAAGCGAAGGAGCATCCGGCGTGAAGATCCTGGTACCGATCAAGCGGGTCCCGGACCCGCAGACGAACATCAGCGTGAAGGCGGACGGGTCGGGCATCGTCACCGACAACGTCAAGTTCGTCATCAATCCTTTCTGCGAGATCGCGCTCGAGGAGGCGCTGCGCATCAAGGAGAACCAGGGCGGCGCGGAGGTCGTGCTGGTCTCGATCGGCCACAAGGTCGCGCAGGAGCAGCTCCGCACCGGCCTCGCCATGGGCGCCGACCGCGCGATCCTGGTGCTGTCCGAGACGGAGCTCGACCCTGCGGTGACGGCGAGCGTGCTGAAGAAGCTCGTCGAGCAGGAGAGCCCGGATCTCGTGCTGCTCGGCAAGCAGGCGATCGACGACGACGCGAACCAGACGGGCCAGATCCTGGCCGCGATGCTCGACTGGCCGCAGGCGACCTTCGCCTCCAAGGTCGAGTTCTCGGGCGACAAGAAGGAGGTCACCGTGACGCGCGAGGTCGACGGCGGCCTCGAGCAGGTGGCCTTCGCGCTGCCGGGCATCATCACCTCCGACCTGCGCCTCAACGAGCCGCGCTACGCGTCGCTGCCCGGCATCATGAAGGCGCGCAAGAAGGAGCTCAAGGAGATCCCGCTCGCGGAGCTCGCCGGCGATGCCGCCCCGCGCGTCAAGACGCTCAAGCTCGCGCCGCCGCCGAAGCGCGCCGCCGGTCGCAAGGTCGAGACCGTGCAGGAGCTGGTCAACCTGCTGCACACCGAAGCAAAGCTGATCTGACGCCGCTGGCGCGCTGAGGAGCATCGAATCATGGCAACGGTTCTGGTCTACATCGAGCACGCGCACGGCAAGCTCCTGAAGAGCTCGCTGGTCGCCGTCCGCGCCGCGCAGGAAGCCGCCAAGAAGGCCGGCGGTGACGTCACGGCCCTGGTCCTCGGACAGGGCATCGACGCGATCGCGTCCGAGGTCGGCGGCTACGGCGTCAAGCAAGTCGTCGCGATCGACGACGCGCGCCTCAAGGACTACGTCGCGGACCTCCATGCGAGGGCGGTCGCGCACGTCGCCAAGGACAAGGGCGCGACCTTCGTCATCGCGGCCGCGACGGCGCAGGGCAAGGACTTCTTCCCGCGCGTCGCCCAGCAGCTCGAAGCCGGCATGGCGAGCGACGTCACCGCGCTCAACGACGACGGCACGATCACGCGGCCGACCTACGCCGGCAACGTGCTCGCGACCGTGTCGATCGAGACGCCGATCAAGGTGGTGACGGTCCGCACGACGGCCTTCGAGCCCGCCCAGAAGGCCGGCAGCGCCGCCGTCGAGAAGGCAGCGCTGCCCGCCGACGCGACGAGCAAGATGCGCTTCGTCTCGTTCAACGAGACCAAGAGCGACCGCCCCGCGCTCGGCGACGCGACGATCGTCGTCTCGGGCGGCCGCGGGCTCAAGTCGGGCGAGAACTTCCAGACCTACCTCGAGCCCCTGGTCGATGCGCTCGGCGCCGCGATGGGCGCGTCGCGCGCCGCGGTCGACGCGGGCTTCGTGCCCAACGACCTGCAGGTCGGGCAGACGGGAAAGGTGGTCGCGCCGCAGCTCTACATCGCGGTCGGCATCTCGGGTGCGATCCAGCACCTCGCCGGCATGAAGGACTCGAAGGTGATCGTCGCGATCAACAAGGACGCCGACGCCCCGATCTTCAGCGTGGCGGACTACGGCCTCGTCGCCGACCTCTTCAAGGCCGTGCCCGAGATGACGGACGAGGTGAAGAAGCTCAAGGCGAGCTGACCGGCCGCTTCGCATCCTGAAGTGACTCGACGACAGCCCGGGCGCGTGGCTCCCCGGGGCAGCGGCAGCATGCTCGGGGGGATGGGATGACCCTACAGGACACGAAGCTCGGCGAGACCCGCGAGATCTTCTGGAACGCTCCCGAGATCTTCCGGGAGCACTTCGCCGACCTGTTCCACTTCGTCTACCTCGGGCTGCCGTTCGTCCTGTTCGCCCTCTGGGGCCTGACGATCCTCTGGCCGCTCTGGCGCTGGTTCCGGATCGTGCGCCTCGGCGCGCCACGCGATCCGATCAACCGCTTCGACCGCATCGGCCTGCGGCTGCAGCGCGCCCTGTTCGAGGGCATCGGCCAGGGCCGCGTCGTGCGCGAGCCGTCGGGCGTCACGCACCAGGTGCTGTTCGTGTCGTTCGTCGTGCTGTTCCTCGGCACGTCGCTGATCACGGTCGAGGCCGACACGCCGCTCAACTTCTACTACGGCGCGTTCTACGGGCTGTACAAGTTCATGATGGACCTGGCGGGCGTCGGGCTCGTCGTCACGTCCACCATGTTCCTCTACCGGCGCTTCGCGAGCCCGCCGCGCGCGCTGCGCCAGCCCGGCAAGATGGTCTCGAGCTTCGAGAACGAGTCCGGCTACGGGTTCCCGCTCGTGCTTCTGTGGCTGATCGGCTTCACCGGCTTCATGCTCGAGGGCGCGCGCATCGTCGGCGAGCCGTCGAGCTCCGTCGGGCTGGCCTTCATCGGGCCGATCTTCGCGGCGGCCTTCCGCGGGCTCGGCACCGGCACCGGCTTCCACTACGTCGTCTGGATCGTCCACCTCGCGATCGTCCTGACGTTCCTCTACGCGCTGACGTCGACCAAGCTGCGGCACATGTTCATCGGTCCCGTGAACGTGTTCTTCCAGCCGCTCGGCGCGGGCTACGAGAGCGGCTACCGCGCGACGCCGATCAGCGACTTCGAGAATGCCGAGACCTTCGGCGTCGAGAGGGTCGAGGAGTACTCCTGGAAGCAGCTGCTCGACATGGCGGCGTGCCTCGAATGCGGACGCTGCACGCTGAACTGCCCGACCGTCAATACCAACAAGGCGCTCAACCCGAAGCACCTAGTGATCGAGCAGCGCGAGCACCTGCTCGCGAAGACGTCGTTCCTGTGGGCGCAGATGGCGAAGTTCGCGGCGTCACGGCGCGCCGGCGCGGCCGGGGCCGAGGCGTCGGACCAGGCCGCAGCGCCGGACCTCGACCAGCCTCTGACCGGCGGCGAGGGCGGCGACGTCGCGGTCGACGAGCTGATCCCGCGCACGCGTCCCCTGCTCGGCGAGGAGTCGGGCCCGGGCGGCAACCCCGCGATGACCGACGGCGGCGTGCACGGCGCGAACGGGCACGACTCCCACTGGCTCGCCAACGCCGACATGATCCGCGATGTCGCCACGGAGCCCGTCATCTGGGGCTGCACGACGTGCGGCTGGTGCGAGGAAGGCTGTCCCGTCGCGATCGAGCACATCCAGCGCATCGTCGACATGCGCCGCCACGCCGTCCTGGTGCGCTCCGAGTTCCCGTCGGACCTGGCGAAGTCCTTCAAGGGCACCGAGAACCAGTCGAACCCCTGGGGCATCGCGGCCGACCAGCGCGCCGCCTGGGCCGAGGGTCTCGACGTCCCCGTTCCGACGATGGCCGAGCTCGGCGAGGAGGAGCGCGTCGAGGTGCTCTACTGGGTCGGCTGCGCGGGCTCGTTCGACGAGCGCAACCAGAAGACCAGCAAGGCGTTCGTCAAGATCCTCCGGCAGGCGGGCGTCAAGTTCGGCATCCTCGGCATGGAGGAGCAGTGCACCGGCGAGCCCGCGCGCCGGCTCGGCAACGAGTACCTCTACTTCACGCTCGCGCAGATGAACGTCGAGACGCTGAACCGCTACAAGTTCGACAGGATCGTCACGCAGTGCCCGCACTGCTTCAACACGATCAAGAACGAGTACCCGGACCTCGGCGGCAGGTTCGAGGTGCAGCACACGATGCAGTTCATCGAGGGCCTCCTCGAGTCCGGCCGGCTCAAGCTCGAGAAGAGCTTCCTCGACAAGCGCCTGACGATCCACGACCCGTGCTACCTCGCCCGGCACAACAACGTGCACGAGGCGCCGCGCCGCGTGCTCGATGCCGTCCCCGGCATGACGCGCGAGGACGTGCCGAACTCGCGGCGGCGGACCTTCTGCTGCGGCGCGGGCGGCGGCCAGTTCTGGAAGGAGGAGGAGCACGGCACGCCGCGCATCAACACGACGCGCTTCGACCAGCTCATGGAGGCCAAGCCCGACACGATCGCCGTCGCGTGCCCGTTCTGCACCACGATGATCGGCGACGCGACCAAGGCGAAGGGCCTCGAGGAGCAGGTCAAGGTGAAGGACGTCGTGGAGATCGTCGCCGACTCGATCGCCTGACGGGCGGCGGCATGGCTCGTACGGCGCCTCCCGCTCGCTGCGACCGCACCCGAGCGGCGCGCATGCTCGCGTCGCTCGCCTGCCTGCTGGTCGTGCTCGCGAGCTGCCGCAGCTCGCGCGCTGCGGACTCGGTCGTCATCAGGAACAGGAGCGGCGACGAGGTCACCGTCGCGGTCGAGCTCGCGATCACCCCCGAGTCGCGCCAGCTCGGGCTCATGTACCGAGACCGGCTCGACGCGGGCCAGGGCATGCTGTTCATCTTCCCGGAGGCCGCGCCGCAGAGCTTCTGGATGCGCAACACGCGCATCCCGCTCGACATCCTGTTCATCGACGAGTCGCACAGGATCGTCCGCCTGCACGCGGACACGACGCCGTACTCCGAGAAGTCGCTGTCGAGCGGCGCACCGGTGCGCTTCGTCCTCGAGGTGCCGGGCGGCTTCAGCGCGGCGAACGGCATCGCCGAGGGCGATACCGTCGACCTCGGCACGCTCGCGTCGACGCCGGTGCATTGACGCGAGCGCGGCGCCCGGCTCGCCGGCACCCGCCGCGGGCGGTCCTGCGGACGCCCGATCCGATCACGAGCGCACGGGCGCGAGCACGGGCGGCGTCCACTCGAGCGCAGCGCGGTCCCACAGGGCGGCATCCGCGGCCGCCTCGTAGGTCGCCTGGTAGAACGCGAGCAGCGCTTCGTCCGGCGACGCGGCGGTCCGCACCTCGTCGTACGGCAGGATGAACTCGCGTAGATCGGTGCTGTAGAAGGCGCCCGCCGGCTCTACCCGCGCGCCCGCGAAGCCGGGCGGCTCGGGATACGCGTAGGCGTAGAACGCCGCGTGCGGCACCGGTCCGCCGCCCGGCCAGAAGCCGCAGCTGCTGACCTCGTGCGAGTAGGCCTCGCGTGCGACCCAGTCGGGCAGCCCCGGCACACCGCCCGGATGCGGCGGCGCGGGACGGCCGGAGAAGCGCGTCACCGCGAGGTCCGGCGCGCCCCAGAAGAAATGGATCGGGCTGCACTTGCCGACGAAGCGGGCGCGGAACCGCATCATCACCCGCTGCACCTGCACCAGGATCCGCCAGAAGCGGCTCGCGTACTCGGGATCGTAGGCGCGGTGCGCCTCGTCGCGGTCGAAGGGGACCGCGTCGGCGATCTCGTTCGGCATTCGCCGGATCGCGACCGGCACGTCGACACGGCGGAGCTCGTCCATCAGCAGGCCGTAGAACGCCGCGACCGACCGCGGCTCAAGGGCGAAGCCGCCCTCGCGGCCGTCGCTGGTGCGGACCGCGAGCCGGTGCGCGACGAAGTCGAGGTCGATCTGGAACGACCGCGGGCCGTGCGGGATGGCGGACGTCGTGAGGCCGCGTGCGCCGACGTACAGCGTGACGTGCCACGAATGGTTCGTCCACGGGGTCTGGACGAGCCGGACCTTGCCGACGATCTGCAGCCAGCGGTGCAGCGTCGCGTAGGTGTCGACCCAGGCCTCGAGCGGCAGGCTGGGCCATGCTTCGTTGCTCATGCGATCCTCCAGCGGGCTCGACGACGACCGTTCCACCTTCCGCGAGCCCAGAGAAGACGGCTCCCGCCCGGGGTCCTGCTTCGTCGCCGGCGCCGGCTGTTGCGCGCGGACCCGCGGTTGCTAGGGTCACGACGCCGTGATCGTCATCCTCAAGCCCGACACGCCGAAGGATTCGCCCGAGGTCCGCCAGGTGCTCGACATCGCCTCGCGCTTCGACGGCGTGAGCGCGCGCCTGCACGTCGTCGAGGGCGCGACCCGATCATTGATCGAGATCTACCTGATCGGCTCGACCGTCGCGGTGCCGACCGAGCCGTTCGAGGAGCTCGACTGCGTCGAGCGGGTCGTCCGCGTGTCCGAGAAGTACCGCATCATCGGCCGGCACAAGGGCCAGGTCGAGGCCGTCGGCTTCCAGTACCAGGGCCTGACGTTCGACCAGGACGGCCTGCACGTGCTCGCCGGCCTGTGCGCCGTCGACACGCGAGAGCACGTCGAGATGATGTTCCGCGCGCTCGCGCGCGCCGGCCTCACCACCACCCGCATGGGCGCCTACAAGCCGCGCACGAGCCCGTACGACTTCCAGGGCCTCGGCAAGGCTTGCCTGCCGTGGGTCTTCGAGCTGGCGGGCAAGTACGGCATCCGCGTCATCGCGATGGAGATCACGCACGAGTCGCAGATCGACGAGATCAACTCGGCGCTCGACGCGGCCGGCAGCCCGACGGGCGTCATGCTGCAGATCGGCACGCGCAACGCGCAGAACTTCGAGCTCTTGAAGTACGTCGGCCAGCAGCAGCGCTTCCCGGTGCTGTTCAAGCGCGGCATGGGCATCACGCTCGAGGAGTCGCTCAACGCCTGCGAGTACGTGGCGAGCGAGGGCAACGGCAAGATCATCCTCTGCCTGCGCGGCATGAAGACGAACCTCGGCGATCCGCACCGCAACTTCGTCGACTTCGCGCACGTCCCCGTCGTCAAGCGCTTGACGCGCCTGCCGGTGTGCATCGACCCGTCGCACTCCGTCGGCCGCAAGGAGCCCGCGCCCGACGGCCTGACGGACATCCACCATGCGACCGCGCAAGGTGTGGTCGCCGGCGCCAACATGGTGCTCGTCGACTTCCACCCGAACCCGGCGAAGGCGCTGTGCGACGGTCCGCAGGCGCTCACGCTCGAGGAGCTCGAGCCCTACCTCGAGGACATCCGTATCGTACGCGAGGCGTACGAGCGGCGGCGCGCGCTCGCCTCGCGCGGGGCGCTGCCCGCCGCGGCCTCGGCCTGACGCGCGTCAGACCCGTCGGTCGCGTCCCGCCCAGTACCTCTCCCGGAGCTCGCGCTTCAGCACCTTGCCCTGCGGCTCGCGCGGCAGCTCGGCGACGAGGTCGACCGTCTTCGGGCACTTGTAGTGCGCGAGGTCGCGGCGGCAGAACTCGATCAGCTCCTGCGCCGTCGCCTGCTCGCCCGGGCGCAGCTCGACGATCGCCTTCACCGCCTCGCCCATCTCGTCGTCGGGCACGCCGATCACGGCGACGTCGAGCACCTTCGGATGGCGGTAGAGCACCTGCTCCACCTCCGCCGGGTACACGTTCGCACCGCCGGTGATGATCATGTCGATCTTGCGGTCGGCGATGTAGAGGTAGCCGTCCTCGTCGAGCCAGCCCATGTCGCCGACGGTGAAGAACTCGCCGCGGAACGCGGCGCGCGTCTTCCCGTCCGCCCCGCTGTAGGCGAAGCCGGCGCCCTGCGCGAGCGAGAGATAGATCGTCCCCACCTCGCGCGGCGCGCACTCGCGGCCGTCCTCGTCGAGCACCTTGACGGCGAGCCCCGGCCACGGCCTGCCGACGCTGCCCGGCCGCTCGAGCCACTCCTCCGGCGAGATGCGCGTGCCGCCGCCCTCCGACGCGCCGTAGAACTCCCACACCGTGCCTGGCGGGAACACCTCCATGATCCGTTGCTTGACGGCGATCGGGCACGGCGCCGCGGCGTGCAGGATCTTGCGCACCGACGACAGGTCGTGCCGGCGCCGCACCTCCTCGGGCAAGCCGAGGATGCGAAAGAACATCGCCGGCACCATCTGCGCGTTCGTCACGCGGTGACGCTCGATGAGGCGCAGGCATTCCTCGGCGTCGAAGCGCGGCATGATGACGATGGTCGCGCCGAGCGAGAGGTGCATCTGGCCGCCGGAGCCCGGCGCCGTGTGGTAGACGGGACCGGCGACGAGGTGCACGTCGTCGGCGCCGAAGCCCCACATGCGCGCGACGCCCAGCATCTGCAGCGCGACGCGCTCGGGCGGCAGCGGCGCGCGCACGATGCCCTTCGGACGCCCGGTCGTCCCCGAGGTGTAGATCAGCACGTTGTAGCCGCCGCCCGGGTGGGCGCCGTCGGGCGGCGTCGCGGGCTCGCGGGCGATCGCCTCCTCGAGGCTGCGGCCACGCCACGGGGCACCGTCGCCGACCACCCACACGGCGTCGTCCCGCAGCGGGTGCTCGTCGAGCGCACGGTCGACCTCGGCGGCGAGGCGGGCGTCCGCGACCAGCAGGCGCGCGCCCGAATCGGCGATCATGTACGCGATCTCCGGCCCCTTGCCGCGGTAGCCGACCGGCACGAGCTGCGCGCCGACGCGCCCGAGCGCGTTCAGCATCTCGAACCACTCGAAGGAGTTGTAGAGCGCGACGGCGACGCGGTCGCCCTCGCCGATGCCGGCACGGCGCAGCGCGTGCGCCGTCCGGTTGATGCGGCGGTCGAGCTCGCCGTACGTGCGCACCGCGTCGCCGAGCAGCATCGCAGGCTTGTCGGGCGACGCCTGCGCGGTCGCCGCGATGCCGAACGTCGGGCCGCCCTCGCTCATCGGCGCGCGTCGCCTCGCAGCCGCGCGCTCAGGCGAGCCGCCGCGCCGACTGCTGCGCGAGGTCGGCGAGCATCGGCACGAAGTCGCCCAGCGCGGCGAAGCGCTCGTCCCTGGTCTGACCGCGCACGTAGCGCACGTAGATCTGCTCGAGCACGACGGCGGTCTTGAACAGGCCGAAGGTCTCGTAGAACGGCGCCGCCGAGACGTCGATGCCGGTGCGGCGCGCGTAGCGCTCCGCGATCTCGTCGCGCGTCAGGAAGCCGGGCAGCGTGGTGACCGCGCCGCCGGTGCCGCGCGGGCTCGTGTCCGCGGCCTCGCCCCAGTAGCTGAGCAGCGTGCCGAGGTCGACCAGCGGGTCGCCGAGCGTCGTCATGTCCCAGTCGAAGACGGCGACCAGGCGCCCCGGATCCTCGGCGTCGAACATCGCGTTGTCGAGCTTCCAGTCGTTGTGCAGAACGCTCACGCCCGCGGGCTCCGGGATGCGCTCCGCGAGCCAGGTGCAGAGCTCGTCCATCGCCGGGATGTCGCGCGTCTTGGCGCGCTGCCAGCGGTCGTACCAGCCGCTCACCTGGCGCTGCACGAAGCCCTCCGGCTTGCCGAGCGCCGCGACGTCGGGCCGCTTCACGTCGACCAGGTGCAGGTCCGCCAGCGCGTCGACCAGGGATTCGCTCATCCGCCGCCGCAGCTCGGGCGAGTCGGGCAGGTCCTCGGGCCAGGTGCTGCGGACGACGATGCCGCGCCGGCGCTCCATCAGGAAGAACACGGCGCCGATCACCGAGGTGTCCTCGCACAGCAGCACCGGCCTCGGCGACGGCCCGTAGACCGGTGCGAGCGCGGACAGCGCGCGGAACTCACGCGCCATGTCGTGCGAGCGCGGCGCGACCGGACCGAGCGGCGGCCGGCGCAGCACCAGCTCGCGGTCGGGAAAGCGCAGCAGGTAGGTGAGGTTCGCGTGCCCGCCGCGGAACTGCTGCACCTCGAGCTCGCCGCCGAGCTCCGGCATCCGCTCGCGCAGATATGCGCGCAGCCGCTCGACGTCGAAGCGCTCGTCCGGGCGGATCTCTCCCGCGGCGTCGATCATTCCGCCGACGTGGTTACCAACGCGACGCCGCACCGGTCAACGCGGTGGGCCGCTTTCGCGCGGGCGTGCGAGTGCTATCGAGATCGGTCGCCACACGCGCCGCACGCGGCGCCACACACGAGACAGCCAGGAGAGGAGCATGGACCTACACCTCGCAGGACGGGTCGTCGCCGTCACCGGCGCCGCTTCCGGGATCGGCCGCGCGACCGCGCTCGAGCTCGGCCGCGAGGGCGCGCGCGTCGCGTGCCTCGACGTGCAGGACGACGCGGTGCGCGGGACCGCGGCGGAGATCGAGCGCGCCGGCGGCGAGGCGTTCGCCCTGCGGCTCGACGTCATGGACCCCGACTCGGTCGCGGGCGCGATCGACGGCACGGTGCGGCGCTTCGGCGCGCTGCACGCGCTGGTGAACGCAGCCGGCGTCGGCGGCTTCGTGCGGTTCGAGGACATGACGCTCGCCGAGTGGAGCCGCGTCATCGGCGTCAACCTGACCGGCACGTTCCTCATGTGCCATGCCGCCCTGCCCCACCTGCTCGCGACGGAAGGCGGCTCCATCGTCAACCTGTCGTCGATCGCCGGGCTCAAGGGCCAGGCGTACTCCTGCGCCTACGGCGCGTCGAAGGGCGGCGTCGCGCTGCTCACGCGCGGCCTCGCCAACGAGTTCGCCAAGCGCAAGCTGCGCGTCAACGCGGTCTGCCCGGGCGGCGTCGCGACGCCGATGCTCGCGGGCTTCGCGGTGTCGGGGCTCGACGACACGCTGATCGAGCGCATGCAGAACCCGGCGCACACGCTCGCGCAGCCCGAGGAGGTCGCGCACCTGATCGCCTTCCTGGTCTCGGACCGGGCGTCCTACATCACCGGGGTGACGTACCAGATCGACGGCGGCGCGATCGCGTAGCGGCAGCTTCCGCTCAGCCGGTCTCGGCCGCGCCGTCGCCGCCCGCGGGCTCCACGTGCTCCGCCAGCTCGGCGAGCCGCCACGGCTGCCCGGGCGCATGCGTCACGACCAGCACCTCGCAGTTGCGCGCGACGCGCGGCCGGGTCCAGCCGCTCTCGACGTAGGCGCACAGCGCGAGCATCACGCCGCCGTGGCTCACGACCACGACGTCCTCACCGGGGAACCTCTCCGTGAGGCGCACCAGCACGGGCGCCGCCCGGTCGCGCACGTCGACCAGCGACTCGCCGCCCGCTGGCCGCCACTCCCAGAAGCGCTCCACCGAGTACTCCGGGTGCTCGCGCATCGCCGTGTACGGCTGGCCCGCGAGCTCGCCGATCGCGCGCTCGCGCAGATCGTGCTCGACCAGGATGTCCGCGGCGTGCCCGACCTCCCGCGCGATGATCTCCGCCGTGAGGCGTGCGCGGCGGTACGAGCTCGCGACGATCCGGCTCGGCCGGAAGTGGCGCGCGATCACGCGTCCGCTCTCGCGCGCCTGCTCGACGCCGGCGGGCGTCAAGCCGATCTCCGGGTTCGGCGAGAAGCGCCGCGCCTGATTGCCCTCGCTCTCGCCGTGCCGCACCAGGATCAAGCGTCCCGGCGCCGCGCCGCGCGCCAGCCCCTCGAGCTCCACCTCCCGCTTCACGAAACCCTCCCCGCCGGAGCCGGCGCGAAACGCGCGCGCAGCTCGTGCTTCTTCACCTTGCCGGTCGCGGTGCGCGGCAGCTCGCCGACCACCTCGAGCTGCTCGGGGATCTTCTGCGCCATCACGCCGCGCTCGCGCATGAACGCCCGCAGCTCGTCGAGCGTCGGCGCCGCTCCGTCCGGGCGCACGACGACGCAGGCGCACACCCGCTCGCCGCTCGCGCGGTCGGGCACGCCGATCACCGCCGCGTCGGCGATGCTGGGGTGCTCGTGCAGCTCGTCCTCGATCGCCTTCGCGCTCAGGTTCTCGCCCTTGCGGATGATGACGTCCTTCTTGCGCCCGGTGATCCGGACGAAGCCGCGCTCGTCCACCACGGCGAGGTCTCCCGAGCGCAGGAAGCCGTCCGCCGTGAAGGCCTCCCGCGACAGCGCCGGATCGAGGTAGCCGACGCAGAGCTGCGGTCCGAACAGCTCGACCTCGCCCTCGCTGCCCGCGGGCAGCTCGCGCCCCGCGTCGTCGACGACGCGCACCGTGACGCCGGACGACGGCCGGCCGTCGGTGCCGACCAGGGCGTCGTCGGGATCGCCCCGCCTGCCGGCGGTCGCCATCGGGCACTCGGTCATGCCGTACGAGCGGAAGACGAACGCGCCGAGCCGCTCGCCGAGCTCGCGCATCAGCTCGGGGGGCACGTCGGTCGCGCCGAGGCCCGCGATGCGGACGCTGCGCACGCGCTCGCGCGAGAAGCCCGGCGTCGCGAGCAGCGCCTGCAGGATCGGCGTCGGGCCGCCCGCGCTCGTCACCCCCTCGCGCTCGATCAGCTCGAGCGCCGTGTCGGGATCGAACTGCTCGAGGAACACCGCCCGCGTGCCGTGCAGCACCGGGCTCGAGCCGAAGGCGCAGATCCCGCCGATGTGCGTCAGCGGGAACCAGACGATGCCGACCGCGTCGCGGTCGTGCCCGGCGTTGGCGAACTGGACGTGCTGGAAGGCGCCGAGCGTCGAGGGCGTGTGCATGACGCCCTTCGGGTCGGACGTCGTGCCCGAGGTGTAGAACAGCGCCGACACGTCGTGCGGCCCGGGCGGCGTCGCGCCGTCGCGGTCCTCGCCCTCCTCGGAGAGCGCCTCGAACGAGCGCTGTCCCGCCGCCGGCTCCGCGCGCGCGACCAGGACGTGCTCGAGGTCCGGCGCCTCCGCCGCGACCGCCCGCGCGAGCGCGCGGTGATCGCAGCCGCGCAGCTCGCCCGGCACGACGAGCACGCGGCTCTTTGCTTGACGAGCGATGAAGCCGACCTCGCGCTCGCGATAGATCGGCAGGACCGGGTTCGAGATCGCGCCCAGGCGGTCGAGCGCGAAGGTCAGGACCACCCCCTCGAGCCAGTTCGGGAGCTGCCACGAGACGACGTCGCCGGCGCCGACGCCGAGCCCGCGCAGCCCGCGCGCGAGACGCGACACGCGTCGTGCGAGCTCGCGCGCACCGAGGCGCTCGCTGCCCGCGACGTAGAGCACGCGGTCCGCCGTCTCCCGGGTGCGGCGCTCGAGCGCCGTCGTCAGGTCCGGATGCGGCCACTCGCCCCGCCGCTCGTGCCGCGAGATGCGGTCCGCGGACAGGGCCGTCGGCGTCGGGCGGGGGCGCTGCACGCTGGTGGTGTCGCAGATGAGCCGCCGGGGCCGCAACCGCGCCCGCGAGGCGGGGCGGACGCCGCGCTTCCGCCTCCGGCCGGCCGCCGGACAGCCGATTCGGACGCGCGGCGGTTGCCTTCCGCAGGCGCCGCTCGTACGATTTCGCTCCTTGCGGGACGGTCCCCGCAGGCTGCGTCCCGATGCATTCTCGCGAGTGTGACGGCTGTTCCGTCGAGCTGCTGCCCGACTCCCTGTTCTGCCACGCGTGCGGCAAGCCGCAGCCGCGCAGCCAGCCGTGTCGGGTGGCGCACGGCGAGCGCAAGCCGATCACGGTCCTGTTCGTCGACGCCTTCGGCTCGATCGGCCTCGGCGACCGGCTCGATGCCGAGGCGTGGCACGACGTCGTCGAGAGCTTCTTCTCGATCGTCTCCGCAGGCGTGGCCCGCTTCGGCGGCACCGTCGACCGCCTGACCGGCGAAGGCATCAAGGTCCTGTTCGGCGCCCCGACGGCGCTCGAGAGCCACGCGCGGCAGGCGTGCCACGCCGCGCTGCACATCGCCGGCGAGCTCGCGGACTTCGGCCGCCGGTTCCGGCGGAGCGCCGGCGTCGAGTTCTCGGTGCGCATGGGCCTCAACTCGGGCGAGGTCGTGTTCGGGCCGGTGGGCGGGGATCCGGATCGCGCCTTCACGTCGCAGGGCCACGTCGCAGCGCTCGCCGCCCGCATGCAGCAGCTCGCCGAGCCGGGACAGATTTACTTGACGGCTCGCACGGCGAGCCAGGTAGCGGACTTCTTCGAGATGCGCGAGGTGGGACCTCTTCCCGTGCGCAACGCGAGCACGACGGTGCAGGTGTTCGAGCTCGTCCGAGCGAGGGAGCACCGCTCGCGGCTCGATGCCGCGCGCGAGCGCGGCCTGTCGCGCTTCGTCGGACGGTCGCGCGAGATGGCCGAGCTCGAGCAGGCGCTCCGCCTCGCGCACGAGACGGGCCCGCGCGTCGTCGGCATCGCGGGCGAGCCCGGCGTCGGCAAGAGCCGCCTCGGCGACGAGTTCGCGGAGCTGCAGCGCTCGCGCGGGCTCTCCGTGCACCACACGCGCTGCGTCGAGCACGGCGCCTGGATCCCGTTCCACGCGACGCAGCCCTTTCTGCGCAGCGAGCTCGGCATCCAGGCGGACGACGACCCCTTGACCGTTCGCGAGCGCGCCGCGCGCCGCGTCCTCGCCCTCGACCCGGCGCTCGAGGAGGCGCTTCCCGTGCTGTTCGTCGCGCTCGGCGTCCCGCTGCCGGGCGAGCGCGCCGTCGGCTTCGCGGCGAACGACCTGGCGCGCGTCTGCCGCACCCTGGTCGAGGCCCGCGACGCGCTTCGTCCTTCGCTGCTCGTCCTCGACGACGCGCAGTGGATGGACGCGGCGTCGGAAGCGGCGTTCGAGCGTCTCGTGCTCGACCCTCCGCGCCAGGCGGTGCTCGTCATCGTCAGCTATCGCCGGGGATACCGGCGCCCCTGGATGAGCGACCCGACGTTCAGCGAGCTCACGCTGCAGCCGCTCGAGCGCGTGGCGACGCTGGAGCTGGTGCGCTCGCTGCTCGGTGACGACCCGTCGCTCGGCGAGCTGCCGGCGCGGGTCGTCGAGCGCGCGAGCGGCAATCCGTTCTTCGTCGAGGAGATGGTGCGCGCGCTCGTCGAGTCCGAGGCTCTCGAGGGCGAGCGGGGAGCGTACCGGCTGCGCAAGGGCGCCGTGGAGGTGCGCGTGCCGGAAACGCTGCAGGCGGTGCTCGCGGCACGCATCGATCAGCTGCCGGAGGGCGAGAAGGCCGTGCTGCAGGCGGCGTCGGTGATCGGGCGCGAGTTCTCTGCGTCCTTGCTCGCCGCCGTGACCCTGCTCGACGCGAGCCGGATCGCCGCGGTGCTGAGCACGCTCGAAGCGGCCGACTTCGTCTCGGCGGTCGGCTGGGGCGACGACGCCATCTACCGCTTTCGGCACCCTCTCCTGCGCGAGACCGCATACCGGTCGCTGCTGCAGGAGCGCCGCGCCGCGATCCACCGCGAGGTCGCGCGCGAGGTCACTCGCCGGCACGGACGGCAGGTCGAAAGCTGCGCGACGCAGCTCGCCCTGCACTACGAGGCCGCGGGAGACCTGCGCGAGGCCGCGACGTGGCACCGTCGCGCGGCCGTCCGGACCGAGCCCTGGGACCCGGTGCAGAGCCTCGAGCACTGGCGGCGGGTGTTCTCGTGCACCAGGGACGACGACGGCGACGATCTGCGCCGGGCACGGCTCGCCGCCTGCGAGGCGATCGTGCGGCTCGGCGTGCATCAAGACCTGAGCGCCGAGGACGCGCGCGTGTACCTGCACACGGGCCAGGTGCTCGCGGCCGGGATGGGGGAGTTCCGCGCGACGGCGCTCCTCGCGAGCGCCGAGGGCGCCTTCCTCGGCGCAACGGGCGACGTCGCGGGTTCGATCGCGCACAACTCGCGCGCGCTCGCGCTCGCGACCCGCAAGCACGACGACGAGCTCGCCCTCCTCTGCGGCGCACGGCTCACGCTGACCCATCGAATGGCCGGCGACCTGACGGCCGCGCTCGCGACCGCGGACGCGACGCTGGCCGCGCACCGTGACGCCCGCTTCACGGCGACGCCGGGGTGGTTTGCGCTCCGCCAGCTCGAGCTGGCGCGCATCGGCACACTGCTCGATCTCGGCAGGCTGCGGCTCGGAGAGGCCGAGCTGCACCGCATGATCGCTCTGCTGCGCGACGAGGACGCGGCGATGATCCTCGGCTGGGCGCTGACCGTACCGGCGACCATCATCCGCTTCTCGGGCACGGCGGCTCCGCATCTCGTCGCGCGGGTCGAGGAGGGACACGCGCTCGCGAGGCGGCTTGCGGTCCCGAGCCTGCTGGCCCGCGCGCTGGCGAGCTCGTGCGTCACCCGCCTCTTCCAGCGCCGCCCGGAGGAAGCGCGCGCGCTGGCCGAGGAAGCGGCGAAGGTCGTGAGCGAGGTGCGCCACGCCTTCTACGTCGACATGAACCCCGCCCTTCTGCTCGCCCACGCGCACCTCATGCTCGGCGAGCATGCGGCCGCGCGTGCGGCCGCATCGCGCGCACTCGCCTACGCGCTCGAGCGGGGGTCCTTCCTCGGCCGGCTGGACTCCCTTCTCTGTCTCGGCCGCATCCTGCTCTTCACGCGCCGCGCGGCGGATCACGACGAGGCGCGTCGCCTCCTCCTGCACGGTCTCGCGCTCGTCCGCCGCACGCGGGCCCGCTCGCGCGAGCCGCACCTCTGGCTCGAGCTCGCCCGCCACGCGCGCCACGGCGGCAACGAGGCGAAGTGCAGGACCTATCAGCGGCGGGCGGTGCGCTTGCTGATCGCGATGGACGCGCTCGGCCACGTACGACGCTCGGCGACGCTCCTCGGCCGCCTCGAGCCGACGCGCCTCTAGGCCAGCCCTCCACGGCGGCCGGCTAGCGAGACGAGCGTCTCCCCACTTCGCTGCGCTCAGCGGAAGCGGGGCATGATCTCCTTCGCGAACAGCTCGATCGAGCGCATCACCTTGTCGTGCGGGATGCGGTCGGCCTGCATGAGCGAGATGAAGTGGTCGAGGCCGGCGTCGCGGTAGCGCTCGACCTTGCGGATGCAGTGGTCGACGTCGCCGACGATGACCATGTCCTCCTGGTCGAGGTCCTCGAAGGTGCACTCGCCCTTCTGCATCTTGACGATGATCGGGTACTCCTTGGCGATCAGGTCCCGGTAGGGCGTGCTCTTGATCTCGAGCTCGGCGTACTCGCGCTGCATGCCGCGCCCCTGCGGGTCGGCGAAGCCGCCGAGCACGCGGAACGCGTACAGCAGGTAGTTGATCGCCGCGTCGGGGCCGCCGTTCTCGACCGCCTGCTCCTGCGTCTCGGCGACGTGCACGATGGTGAACGCGCCGACCTTCGGGTTGACGAGCTTGCCGACCGGCTTCGCCTGCTCGAGCGCCTTGCGGTAGGCCCGCACGCGGTCCGCGAGCTGCGGGATGCGCACGAAGATCGTCAGCCCGAGGATACCGATGCCGTTGCGCCCCGCGATCTCCCAGCCCTCGGGGCTGGTCGCCGCCATCCAGATCGGCGGGTGCGGCTTCTGGAGCGGCTTCGGGATGACGCTTCTCGGCGGGACGCTGACGAACTCGCCCTGATGCTCGAACGTCTCCTCCGTCCACATGCGCGGGATCATCTCGAGCGCTTCCTGCCACATCGCTCGCGAGCGCTCGGTCTCGATCTCGAAGCCCGCCTGCTCGTACTGGCTCGAGCGCCCGGTACCGAACTCGACGCGCCCGTCGCTCAGGATGTCGAGCGCGGCGACGCGCTCGGCGACGCGCACCGGGTGGTTGAACCTGTGCGGCAGCAGCGTCACGCCGTGCCCGAGCCGGATGCGCTTCGTCCGCTGCGACAGCGCGCCCAGGAAAACCTCCGGCGCCGAGCTGTGCGCGAACTCGGTCAGGAAGTGGTGCTCGACGAACCACACGGTGTCGAAGCCGAGGCGGTCGGCGAGCTCGATCTGCTCGAGCGCCTCGTGGTAGCAGCGGTACTCGCTGCGCTCGTCGTGCGGCTTGGGCGTCTGCAGCTCGTAGAGCAGGTCGAACTTCATCGCCGCACGCTCACTCGGCAAGCGGCCGCGCAGGGATGCGGCGCGCGGCGAGGGCGTCC
>JBFMAS010000049.1:8011-11948 GCA_040755575.1 Thermodesulfobacteriota bacterium | reverse complement strand
GGTGCTCGCGCACCACCTCGGCGAGGGCTACTTCGCGGCGTCGGGCCTGCCGCAGGACCCGGACGAGGCGGCCGCGTTCCTCGCCGGCCTGGCGCAGCGGCTCGGCGCGCGCACGCGCAACGACGCCGTGCTGCTGATGAACGGCTTCGATCACGCGCCGCCCGAGGCGCACGGCGCGCGCGCCGCGGCGGCGCTCACGGCGGCGACGGGCCACGAGGTGCGGCGCGCGCTGCTCGACGACTTCGCGGCCGCGCTGGCCGCGGACGCGCCGCGCTTCCGCGGCGAGCTGCTCGGTGCACGCAGCGCGAACCTGCTGCCGGGCGTGTGGTCGACCCGCATCCCGCAGAAGCTGCGCAACCGGCGCGCGGAGGCCGAGCTCCTCGGCTGGGCCGAGCCGTGGAGCGCGCTCGCGGAGGCGCTCGGCGGACCGGACGAGCGCGCGTCCCTGCGCGCCGCGTGGCGGGAGCTCTTGCGCAACCAGGCGCACGACTCGATCTGCGGCTGCTCGCAGGACCGCGTGCACGAGCAGATGGAGGCGCGCTACGACGCCGCCACCGAGCTCGCGCGCGAGACCGCGTCGCGCGCGCTCGAGCGCATCGCGGGGCTCGGCCTCGAGCGGCGCGGAGCGTGGAGCGCGGACGTCGAGCTCGCCGTGTTCAACCCGACGCCGCATTGCCGCACCGACGTCGTCCGCTTCGCGCTCGACCCCGCGCGCTGGCTCGAGTTCCGCGGCGAGGGCGGCCGCCACCTCGCGCTGCACCCGCTGCTGCGTGCGAACCTCGAGCGCGGCTTCACGATCGACGGCGTGCCGGCGCGCGTCGTCGCCGACCACGGCACGGACCGCGTGCGCCTCGTGCCCGACCGCGCGCCGCTCGCCGTGGAGGCCGTCGTGCGCGACGTGCCGCCCTTCGGCTGGAAGCGCCTGCGCCTCGCGCCGGCGGCCGACGTCCCGGAGGAGGTCGTGGACGACGGCCGCGAGATCGCGCAGGACGACGTCGCGGTGCGGGCGGCCGACGACGGCACGCTCGAGATGCGCTTCGGCGCGACGTCGTTCCCGGGCCTGTGCGCGATCGAGGACGTCGGCGACCGCGGCGACAGCTACGACTTCGACCCCGTGCCGGGCGCCGGCGCCGTGACCGAGAGCGTGCGGGTGCGCCGGCTGCGGCATGCGAGCGGCCTCGCGCACCTGGTCGTCGAGCGGGAGCTGTCGGTGCCGGCGTCGCTGAGCGAGGACCGCGCCGCGCGCAGCGGCGAGCGCGTACGGCTGACGCTCGACGTCGAGGCACGGCTCGCGCCGGGGGTGCGGCGCGTCGACCTGCGCGTGCGGCTCGTCAACCGCGCCCGCGACCACCGCCTGCGGCTGCTCTTGCCGACGGGACGCGACAGCGAGACCTTCGCCGCCGCGACGACCTTCGACGTCGCGCGGCGCAGCACGAAGCGCCGCGAGGCGCGCGGCTGGGTGCACGCTGCGCCCAGCACCTTCCCGCAGCAGGGCTTCGTCCACGTGAACGGCTTGACGGTGGTCGCGCCGGGCCTGCCCGAAGCCGAGGTGACGCCGGACGGCGTCGTCGCGCTCACGCTGGTGCGCGCCGTCGGCTGGCTCGCACGCATGGACCTCCGGAGCCGCCCGCAGGTCGCGGGCCCGACGCTGCCGACGCCCGGCGCACAATGCCTCGGCGAGATCGACGCGCGGCTGCACCTCTTCGCGGGCTGCGATCCCGCGGCGGCGCACGACGCGGAGATCGGGCTTCGCGCCGTCGCGGCCGGCGATGCGCCGCTCGCGAGGGACGGCGCGGGCCTGCTCGAGCTGCAGCCGGCGGGTCTCGTCTTGACGGCGCTCAAGCCGGCCGCGCGCGGCGCCGGCATCGTGCTTCGCCTCTCGAACCCGGGCGACACGCAGCTCGACGCCCGCGTCCGCCTGGGCTTCCCGGTGGCGCGCGCCGTCCCGGTGCGGCTCGACGAGACGCCGTGCGCGCAGCCGGTCGAGCTCGCGGGCGGCGAGCTCCGTCTGCCCGTGCCGCCGCACGCGCTGCGCTCCGTGCTGCTGCTGCCATAGGGTCGGCGGCTTCTACGCGCGCTGGTGCGCGTTGCCCCGCTCATGGCCCCGCCGTGGCGGGTCGATAAGAAGAGCGCGATGGACGCCGATACGCTGCGCGCCCTGTGGGCCGTGCTGACGGCCGTCCGCGAGTCCACGGGCTATCCCGAGTTCCTCGCGCACGTCGCGCAGGCGGTGACGGAGAGCGTCCGCAGCGACCGGACGACGCTCTACATCCTGTCGCGCCGCCGGCGCGCGTTCCTGCCGGCCGCGGACTACGGCACGCCGGCTCCGGTCGTGCAGGCGTTCGTGCGCCGCGGCTTCACGCCCGGGACGTTCCCCGGCGAAGCGCTCCTGCGCGCGGGCCGCTCGGTGCTCGCGATCCGCGGCCGCGCTCCGGAGCTCGAGGAGACGCTCGAGCAGGCGCGCCTCCACGCGCTGCTCGCCGTGCCGCTCGTCTACCGCGAGGAGCTCGAGGGCGTGCTGTCGTGCGGCGTCGAGGACCCGCCCGCCTTCTCGGACGCGCAGGTCCAGCTCGTCGAGCAGCTCGCGCCACAGCTCGCGCTGCTCATCCGCTCGGCGCGCCTCGAGGCGGAGAAGGCGCGGCTCGCCGAGCGGCGCACGCGGCTCGCGAGCCTCGCGTCCGAGGTCCTGACCGCGGCCGACGCCGACGCGATGGCCGTACGCCTGTGCGCGGCGAGCCGTGCGATCTTCCGTGCGACACGCGCCGTGCTCCTGATGCTCGAGGACGGCGTGCTGCACCTGCGCGGCGTCGACGGCGGCGACGTCGGCGAGGCGCCGCTGCGCCTGCCGCTCGCGGAGGCGGGAGTGCTCGCCGACTGCCTGCGGGAGCGGCGCGTGCTGGTGGTGAACGAGTTCATGTCGAGCCCGCACGCCCCCCAGGCCCGCGCGCGCAACCTCGCGCCGGCGTCGTTCCTCGCCATCCCGCTCGCGGACGGCGAGGGCGACCTCGGCCTGCTCGTCGTCACCGATCGCGACGAGCCGTTCCGCTTCGGCCCGCTCGACGAGGAGGACGGCCGGCTCCTCGGCACCATCGCGACGGACTCGATCCGCAAGCGGCTGCTGGTCGAGGCGCTGCGCCGCGCGAACACGGCGAAGAGCGAGTTCCTCGCCAGCGTGTCGCACGACCTGCGCACGCCGCTGAACGTCATCCTCGGCTACACCGACCTGCTCGCCGACGAGACCTTCGGTCCGGTGACCGCCGAGCAGCTCGACACGCTGGGGCGGATCCGCCGTACGGCCGCGGAGCAGCTCGCGCTGATCAACGACCTGCTCGACCTCGCGCGCATCGAGCAGGGCAAGGTCGCGTGCCGCCTGCAGTCGGTGCACGTCGGCGAGCTGGTCGGCTCGCTGCGCGAGATGATGGACGCGCTGCTGCGCGACCGGCCGGTCGCGTTCGAGGTCGACGTCGCGGCCGATGCCGTCGCGAGCACCGATCGCGAGCGCCTGCGCCAGGTGCTGGTCAACCTGCTCGCGAACGCGGCCAAGTTCACGCACGAGGGCCGCGTGCGATTGGCCGCGCTGCGCACCGACGGCGCCGTCGAGATCAGCGTCGCCGACACGGGACCCGGCATGGACGCCGCGCTCGCCGACCAGATGCTCGAGCCCTTCGTGCACGGCAGCAGCGAGCACGCCGGCACCGGGCTCGGGCTCGCGATCGTGTCGCGCCTGCTGAACGTGCTCGGCGGCCGGCTCGAGATCGACAGCGCGCTCGGCCGCGGCACGACGGTGCGGGTGCGGCTGCCGTCCGAGTAGCCGGCCGCGGCCACGCGAACGTCGGTCGCGGAGCTGCGTTGACAGCGCAGCCCGCGGCGCGATAGCGAATTGGCCACGTGCCAAGTTCAGTTGCCGCAGTCGCGCGTGCGGCGGCGCGCCGTCCGA
>JBFMAS010000049.1:0-7911 GCA_040755575.1 Thermodesulfobacteriota bacterium | reverse complement strand
GCCGGCCGCGGCCACGCGAACGTCGGTCGCGGAGCTGCGTTGACAGCGCAGCCCGCGGCGCGATAGCGAATTGGCCACGTGCCAAGTTCAGTTGCCGCAGTCGCGCGTGCGGCGGCGCGCCGTCCGAGCAGGCGGCGGCGCCCCGGTCGTCCCGTCGGCTCCGACGGCGAGGCGATGCGCCGCACGCTGCTCGACGCGGCGCTGGCCGCGTTCGCCGAGCGTGGCTACGACGGCACGTCGCTGCGCGACCTCGCGCGCCGCGTCGGCGTGAGCCACAACCTCGTGCACCACCACTACGGCTCGAAGTGGGAGCTGTGGAAGGCGGCGCTCGGACACGCGCTCGCGGCGTCGGGGCGGGAGCTGTTCGCGCTGGTCGAGGCGAGCAGCCGGCAGCCCGACTGGCAGGTCGCGAACCGCGACGGCATCACGGGCGCCGTCATGCTGTTCGCGCGCCATCCGGCGGTGGCGCGGATCATGGCCGACGAGTCGGCGCGCGGCGGCCCCCGGCTCGACTTCCTGTTCGAGCGCTACATCGAGCCGTTCGGCCGTCTGCTCGAGAAGCTCGTCGGTGCGGCGCCGCGGCCCGCCGGGCGCAGCCACGCGAGGACGATCGACGCGCGTGCGGCCATGCTGTTCCTGTTCGCGGGCATGACGGCGCCGTTCACGCTGGCCGGGCTCGCCGCGAAGCTCGGCGGCTCGGCGCCCGCGTCCGACGAGGACCTCGACCGCTTCGCGGCGACGGTCGCCGAGCTCGTCGCGCACGGGCTCGCGCGGCCGCCGGCGAGAAGGGAGGCATAGCGATGTCCGACGACGGCGACCGCGAGGAGCGGGCGCTGCGCGCGCTGCGCGCCATGGTGGGCAAGCCGATCGGCCGTCCCGCGGTCGCGCCCGACCCGGTGAACCAGCCGATGATCCGGCACTGGGCGGCCGCGCTCGAGGACGGCAATCCGGTCTACACCGACCCCGCGTTCGCGGCGACGACGCGCTTCGGCGGCATCGTCGCGCCGCCGCTCATGCTGCAGACCTGGACCATGCCGACGCCGAAGATCAGCGGCATCGCCGAGCGCGGCGGCAACCCGGTCGAGGGCGGCGAGAGCCCGCTCACGGCCCTCGACGAGGCCGGCTTCGTCGCCACGCTCGCGACCAACTCCGAGTTCGAGATCGTGCGCTATCTCCGCCTCGGCGAGGTCATCACCTCGACGATGGAGGTCGAGTCGATCTCGGAGCGCAAGCAGACGCGTCTCGGGCCGGGATACTTCCTCACCTGGGTCACGACCTACCGCGACGAGGAGGGAGGGGTGGTGGGCCGGCAGCTCTTCCGCATCCTCAAGTTCAAGCCGGACCTGGAGGCGCTGCTGAGATGAGCGAGCGTCTCGCGCCGACGACGACGCCGGACACGAGGTTCTTCTGGGACGCGCTGAAGGACGGCAGGCTGCTCATCCAGCGCTGCGCGGCGTGCGCGACCCTGCGCCACCCGCCGCGGCCGATGTGCCCGCGCTGCAACGCGCTCTCCTGGGACACGATCGAGCCGTGCGGACGAGGTGAGGTCTACAGCTTCGTCCTGCCGCGCCACCCGCAGTGGCCGTGGTTCGAGGACGGCTACGTCGTCGTCCTGGTGCAGCTCGAGGAGGGCGTCCGCATCGTGTCGAACCTGCGCGACGTCGCTCCGGAGGACGTGACGATCGGCATGCCGGTCGAGGCGTACGTCGAGCACTTCGACAACGGGGTGTCGCTGCCCCAGTTCCGGCCGCGGCGGAGATGAGCCATGCGTACCACGACCCTCGACTGGGCATCGATCCGCGTCGGCGACGCGGTCACGCCGATGACGATCGACGTCACCGCGACGGTGGTGGTCGCCGGCGCGATCGCGACCCGCGACTTCATGCCGGTCCACCACGACCGCGACTACGCGAGCTCGCAGGGCTCGCCGAACATCTTCATGAACATCATCACCGACAACGGGCTCGTCAGCCGCTTCCTGACGGACTGGGCCGGCCCCGAGGCGATGGTACGCAAGGTGGCGATCCGGCTCGGCGTGCCGGCGTACGCCGGGTCGAAGCTCGACTACAGCGGCAGCGTGACGGCCAAGTCGGAGGAGGGCGGCGAGGGGCTCGTCGAGGTCGCGTTCCGGGCGACCAACGACCAGGGCGAGCACGTGTCGGGGACGGCCGTGCTCTCCCTGCCGCTCGCGGGAGCGAGGGCGTGAGCCGCACGCTGCGCGACCGCGCCGCCATCGCCGGCATCGGCCAGACGGAGTTCTCGAAGGCGTCGGGGCGCAGCGAGCTGCAGCTCGCCTGCGAATGCATCAAGTCCGCGCTCGACGATGCGGGGCTCGCGCCGCGCGACGTCGACGGCCTCGTCACCTTCACGATGGACTCGAGCGAGGAGGCCGAGGTGGCGCGCAACCTCGGCATCCCGCAGCTCACGCTGTTCTCGCGCATCCCGTACGGCGGCGGCGGCGCCTGTGCCGTGGTGATGCAGGCGGCGATGGCGGTCGCGACCGGCGCCGCCGAGGTCGTCGTGTGCTGGCGCGCCTTCAACGAGCGCTCGGGGATGCGCTTCGGCGGCGCGGCGATGGCGGGCGCGGCGATGCTGCCGCCGTTCCTCGACATGTACGGGCCCTACGGGCTGCTCACGCCCGCGAGCTGGGTCGCGCTGCAGGCGCGGCGCTACATGCACGAGTACGGCGTCACCAACGAGCACTTCGGGCGCATCGCGGTGGTCGACCGCAAGCACGCGGCGACCAACCCCGCCGCGTGGTTCTACCAGCGTCCGATCTCGCTCGAGGACCACCAGAGCTCGCGCTGGATCGTCGAGCCGGTGCTGCGGCTGCTCGACTGCTGCCAGGAGAGCGACGGGGGCGTGGCGCTCGTCGTCACGACGACCGAGCGGGCGCGCGACCTGCGCCAGCCGCCGGCCGTGATCGTCGCCGGGGCCCAGGGCGCCGCCGAGGACGGCGAGATGATGACCAGCTACTACCGCGACGACATCACCGGGCTCCCCGAGATGGGCGTCGTCGCGAGGAAGCTGTGGGCGGACTCGGGGCTCTCGCCGGCCGACGTGCAGACCGCGTTCCTCTACGACCACTTCACGCCGTTCGTGCTGGTGCAGCTCGAGGAGCTCGGCTTCTGCGGTCGCGGCGAGGCCAAGGACTTCGCGACCGTCGAGCGGCTGTCGCTCGGCGGCGAGCTGCCGATCAACACCAACGGCGGGCTCCTCGGCGAGGCCTACATCCACGGCATGAACGGCATCACCGAGGCGGTGCGCCAGATCCGCGGCAGCGCGTGCAATCAGGTCCCCGACGTGGAGCACGTGCTGGTCACCGCCGGGACGGGGTGTCCGACGAGCGGGCTCGTCCTGCGGCGGGCCTAGACGCAGCGAGGGCGCGCACGGTCGCAGTCGAACGAGAAGGAGGTCTCCGATGAAGGCAGCGGTGATGCGGGCGAACGCCGCGCCGCTCGTGCTCGAGGACGTCACGCACGACGAGCCCGGGCCCGGCGAGGTGCTGGTCCGGACGGTCGCGTCCGGGATCTGCCACAGCGACCTCACCGTGATCGAGGGCGGGCTGCCGGTCGCGCCGCCGACGATCCTCGGTCACGAGCCGGCGGGCGTCGTCGAGGCGGTCGGCGCCGGCGTCGCGGACGTGGCGCCGGGCGACCACGTGATCGGCTGCATCACCAACTGGTGCGGCGTGTGCCGCTTCTGCACCGCGGGCCGGCCCTACCTGTGCTTGACGCAGTACGTCGGCCGCCCGCCGGGCGCGAAGCCGCGTCTCAGCGCCGCGGACGGGAGCCCGATCGGGCAGTTCGCGAACCTGTCCTCGTTCGCCGAGCGCATGCTCGTCCCCGAGCGATCGCTGGTGAAGATCCGCGACGACATGCCGCTCGACCGTGCGTGCCTGATCGGCTGCGGCGTCACCACGGGCCTCGGTGCGGCGCTCAACACGGTGCACGTCCCGGCGGGGGCCAGCGTCGCGATCGTCGGCTGCGGCGGCGTCGGGCTCTCGGCGCTGCAGGGGGCGCGCATCGTCGGCGCGGGGAAGATCGTCGCGGTCGACGCGCAGGCGTGGAAGCTCGACCTCGCTCGCCGGCTCGGCGCGACCGAGTGCGTCGACGCGTCGCAGGGCGATCCGGTCGCGGCGGTGCACGACCTGACCGCCGGCGGCGTGGACTTCGCCTTCGAGTGCATCGGGCTCGTGCGCACGGTGCAGCAGGCGGTCGCGATGACCGGCCGCGGCGGGACCACGGTCCTGGTGGGCGTCGTTCCGATCCACGAGACGGTGGCGATCTCGGCCGCCGACCTCACGCTGCAGGAGAAGAAGATCACCGGCTCGTACATGGGATCGAACCGGTTCCGCTTCGACATGCCGCGCTACGTCGACTTCTACCTCGACGGACGCCTGCGGCTCGACGAGATGATCTCGTCGCGCATCGGCCTCGCGGACGTGAACGACGCGTTCGACCGGATGCGCCGCGGTGAGGCCGCGCGGCAGGTGATCGTGTTCGCGTGAAGGGAGCCGGCCGATGACGGACGTCCAGACGGGGGCCGCCGCAGGCGACGGAGGAGGACGCATGCGCTTCATCGTGATCGGCGCCGGGATGTCGGGCATCCTCGCCGCGATCAGGCTCGCCGAGGCCGGCTTCGACGACGTCGCGATCTACGAGAAGGCGGATCGCCTCGGCGGCACGTGGCGCGAGAACACCTATCCGGGCCTGTCGTGCGACGTGCCGTCGCACTTCTACAGCTACTCGTTCGCGCTCAACCCGGAGTGGAGCCGCCGCTTCTCGCCCGGGGCGGAGATCCAGAGCTACCTCGAGGACGTCGCGCGGCGCTACGGCGTCGCGTCGCGCATCCAGTACGGCAAGGAGGTCACGCGCTGCGCGTTCGCGGACGGACGCTGGCGGATCGCGACGGCCGACGGCGCCACGGACGTGGCCGACTTCGTCATCGCGGCAACCGGCGTCCTGCACCATCCGAAGATGCCGGACTTCGAGGGGCTCGACGCGTTTGCGGGTGCGTCGTTCCACAGCGCGCGCTGGGACCACGGCGTGGACCTCGCAGGCAAGCGCGTCGGCATCGTCGGGACGGGCTCGTCCGCGATCCAGATCGTCTCGGCGATCGTCGACCGCGTGGCCGAGCTCGTGCTCTTCCAGCGCACGGCGCAGTGGGTCATGCCCGCGGAGAACCCGCCCTTCACCGACGAGCAGAAGGCGCGCTTCCGCGCGCACCCCGAGGCGATGGAGGCGATCCGGGCCGAGGTCGCGCGCCAGTTCACCGACAACTTCGCGAACGTGCTGGGCGACGCCGAGTCGCCGATCCTGAAGGCGATCCACGACGCGTGCGTCGCGCACCTGGAGACGAAGGTGTCCGATCCCGAGCTGCGCGAGAGGCTGCGGCCGAGCTATCGTGCCGCGTGCAAGCGGCTGATCGTCGCCGAGGGCTTCTACGAGGCGATCCAGCGGCCGAACGCGCGGCTGGTGACCGACGCCATCGCGCGCGTCGAGCCGGCGGGCGTGCGGACGCGCGACGGACAATTGCACGAGCTCGACGTGCTGGTGCTGGCAACGGGCTTCCACGTCGACTGGTTCGTGCGCCCGATGCAGGTCACGGGGCGCGGCGGCGTGCGCCTCGACGACGTGTGGGGGAGCGGCCCGACCGCCTACATGGCGCTCGCGGTGCCGCGCTTCCCGAACTTCTTCATGCTGAACGGCCCGAACGGGCCGGTCGGCAACTTCTCGCTGATCGAGGTCGCGGAGCTGCAGCTCGGCTACGTCCTGCAGCTCGTCGAGCGGATGCGGTCGAGCGCGTGCCGCGAGATCGCACCCGCGCCCGACGCGATGGCGCGCTTCGACGCCGAGCGCCGCGAGGCCGCGAAGACGACCATCTGGAGCACCGGCTGCAAGAGCTGGTACCTCGATGCGACCGGCCTGCCGACGGCGTGGCCGTGGACGTTCGACCGCTTCCGGGCCGAGATGGCGGCGCCGCGTCTCGAGGATTACGAGCTGCGCTGAGCGAGACAGGAGGTCGCGAGATGGACGTGGAGCTGCCCGGCATCCGAGGCAAGGTCGCGGTCGTCACCGGCGCGGGCGGGGGCATCGGCGAGGCGTACGCGAGGGGGCTCGCGGCGGCCGGCGCCCGCGTCGTGGTCGCGGAGATCGACCGGGACGCGGGCGAGCGGGTCGCGCGCGAGATCTCGGCGGGCGGCGGCGAAGCGCTCGCGCTCCAGGTCGACGTCGGCTCGCCCGACGCGACGCGCGCCATGGCGGAGAGCGCGACGGCGCGGTTCGGCGGCATCGACTTCCTGGTCAACAACGCAGCGATCTTCGGCGGCATGAAGCCGGCGCCGTACGTCGAGGTCGACTGGGACTACTACACGCGCTTCATGAACGTGAACGTGAACGGCGCGCTCCTCTGTACGCGCGCCTGCGTCCCGTACATGCGCCAGCGCGGCGGCGGCGCGATCGTCAACCAGTCGTCGACCGCGGCGTGGATGGCGGCGGGCTTCTACGGCCTCGCGAAGCTCGCGATCAACGGCCTCACGCAGGGCCTCGCGCGCGAGCTCGGCCCGCAGGGCATCCGCGTCAACGCGATCGCGCCCGGGCCGACCGACACCGGCGCGCTCCGCTCCGTCGTGCCCGAGTCCTTCGTCGGGCCGATGGTCGCGCAGCTTCCGCTCGCTCGCATCGGCACGCCCGCAGACCACGTGCCGGCGCTGCTGTTCCTGCTCTCCGACGCGGCGGCGTGGATCACGGGGCAGGTCGTCAACGTGGACGGCGGTCAGATCATGCGGCCGTGAGCGCGCGGCCGGGAGGCGCGACGATGAGCGAGATCGACGGCGGTGAGCTGCTCGTCCGCGGCCTGCGGGCCGAGGGCGTCGAGGCGATCTTCGCGATCGCCGACGTCTCCTACACGCCGGTGTTCCGCAGCGCGGCGGCGGCCGGCATGCGCATCGTCGGCGGCCGCCACGAGAGCGCGAACGTGCACATGGCCGACGGCTGGGCGCGGGCGACGGGCGGCGTCGCCGTGGCGATGGCGGGGATGGGCCCCGGCGTGGCGAACCTCGTCCCCGGCGTGATCACCGCGTGGATCGAGGGCGTACCGGTCGTCGTCGTCGCGACGCAGCGCACGCAGCGCGCGCACTGGTCGATCCGCCGCGGCCGCTTCCAGCACACGCCGCAGATCGAGGTGTTCCGCCCGGTGACGAAGTTCGCGGGCCAGGTGCCCGACGCGCGACGCATCCCGGAGTACGTGCGCGAGGCGTTCCGCTGCGCCCTCACGGGGCGGCCGGGGCCGGTCTACCTCGAGATCGCGGACGAGATCCTGCGCCAGCGCGTCGCCGCCGACGCGGTCGCGATCCCGCCGCCCGAGCGCTACCGCACGCCGCCCGTCGTGCCCGACGCGGACGCGGTCGGACGGGCGGCGGATCTTCTCGCCGGCGCCCGGCTGCCGCTGCTGCTGGCCGGGCAAGGCGGCCAGCGTGCCGGGGCGAGCGACGCGCTGGCCGCGCTCGCCGAGCGGGCCGGCGCACTGATCGTCGGCACGCCGGCCGCGCGCGGGGTCGTGCCGGAGGATCACCCGCACGTCGTCAACTCAAACTTCCTCGGCGGCGCCGAGGCGATGCGAACCGCCGACGTGGTGCTCGCCGTCGGCACGCAGGTCGGCGAGCTGCTGGGCTACGGCCGTCCGCCGCGCTGGGGCGAGCCTGCACGGCAGCGCTGGATCCACCTCGACGCCGACCCGGCGTCGATCGGCGTCAACCGGGAGGTCGACGTCGCGCTCGTGGGCGACGCGCGCCTCGGCGCTTGCGCCATCGACGAGGCGCTGGCGTCGCGCGGCGTCGCGCGGGCGCTGCCCGAGGAGGCGCGCCGCCTCGTCGCCGCCGACCGCGCGCGGGAGGGCCCGCGCGCGGCG
>JBFMAS010000048.1:0-4230 GCA_040755575.1 Thermodesulfobacteriota bacterium | reverse complement strand
GATGGACCGAGCGGGGCAAGCCCAGTGTGTGGATCGCGGCGGAGCGGAGGCCGCGCCCGCGGAGCGGGGTGCCCGCCGGCAGCGGCCGTGCCGGCGGTTGCTCGCCCCGGCGGCCTTGCTGGCGGTGCTGCTGGTCGTCGGGCCCACGCCGGCGGACGGCCAGGCGCGCCGCCAGTCGCCCAAGCCGTCGCCGACGCCGAACCCGATGCTCGCCCAGCTCGAGAACGTGATCGCCGAGCTGCGCGAGATCAACGCGACGCTCGGCACGCTGCGCACCGGGCTCGCAGACGTCGGCGCACGACTCGACCGCCTCGAGGCGGCGCAGGGCGAGCTCAAGGGCGTGTCGACGCCGATGCGCGAAGAGGTGCGTGGGCTCTACGTCGAGACCAGCAACGTCCGCAGCGAGATCGCGCGCCTCGAGGAGAAGAGCGCCGCCGAGGCGGCGTCGGTCGGCAAGAGCCGCTACGTCCTCACCTTGCTGCTGGTCGCGACCGCGGTCCTGCAGCTCGTGGTGCTCGCCGTCCTATTGCGCTCGCGCTGACGGCGACGCCGACGGCATGACCTCGACGCTCATCAGCGTGAGGAGCGCCGGGCCGACGTTCAGGTTGCCGATCAGGACGACGCGCGTCCCCGCCGGCGCCGACACGAGCTGGTCGATGGTCTCGCTGCGGCCCTCGACGCGGATCGGCGGCGGGCCCGGCCCGAGCGCGAGCAGGACGCCGGGGCCCTCGAAGGGGTCCCCGGAGATCCGCTCCGCCTTGAGCGCGGCGAAGGGGACGCTCTTCGCGCCGATCGAGAGCGTGGTCTGCACCATGGTTCCCGGCGGATTGGTGACGCCCAGCACCCCGTCGAGCCGCACGAGATCGATCCCGGCCCGCACGGCCGGCGGACGAGCGAGCTGCGCGGACGCGAGCAGCGTGAGAGCGAGGAGCGCGAGCGCCGCGCGCCGCGCGCCGTGGGCACGACCGGGTCCGGCGGGCATGAGGCCTGATATCCCTCGCCGGTCGACGACACAATTCCCGCAGCGAGCCGGTACGTGACGATCACGGTGATCGTGCCCGCGCTCGACGAGGCGCACGAGATCGAGCACGCGCTGCGCTCGGCGCGCGCCGCGCAGGTCGTCGAGCTGCTGGTGGTCGACGGCGGCAGCGCGGACGACACCGTCGCGCGCGCCCGGGCGCTGGCCGACCAGGTGCTGGACGCGCCGCGCGGGCGGGCGCTGCAGATGAACGCCGGCGCCGCCCGGGCGCGCGGCGACGTCCTGCTCTTCCTGCACGCCGACACGCGGCTGCCGGCCGGCTTCGCCGACGCCGTCGAGCGCGCGGTCGGGCGCGGCGCGATCGCCGGGCGCTTCGACGTCGAGCTGCGCGGCGCGCATCCCTTCCTGCCGGCCGTCGCGTGGCTCATGAACCAGCGCTCGCGCTGGACCGGCATCTCGACCGGCGACCAGGCGATCTTCGTCCGGCGTGACGTCTTCGCGCGCCTCGGCGGCTTCGCACCGATCCCGCTCATGGAGGACGTGGAGCTGAGCGCCCGCCTGCGTCGGACGGGCAAGCTCGCGGCGCTCCGCGAACGGGTGAGCACCTCGGCGCGCCGCTGGGAGGACGAGGGGGTCCTGCGGACGATCGTGCTGATGTGGCGGCTGCGCCTCGCGTACGCCTGCGGCGCGTCCCCCGACCGTCTGGCCGAGGCCTATCGCAGGCGGCGGCGCTGAGCCGGCGCGAGGTGCGGGCTCCGGAGCTCGCTCGCTCAGATCGTCTTCTGCCGCGACGTCCGCACGGGCGGCCACGCCCCGGGTGCCAGGGCGAGCCCGACCTCCTCGCCCGTGAACGTATCCTCCGCCATCGAGCGGCGAGGCGTGCGGTCGACTCGAATGCGCTCGGCCTGCGGCTTGCGGCTCCGATGGTTGACACCGAGGACGAACGACACCAGGGCCCCCTGCGCGATCTCGTCGCTCTCGCTCGAGTCACACTGGCTGACGTGGAAGAAGACCGTCTTCCGCTCGTCGCCGTAGGCGATGAAGCCGAACCCCCGGTCCTGGAAGTAGCTGATGACCTCGCCCGCGCGGCGCTCCTCGCGCTCCTCGCCGATCAGGCTGACGAGCTCGGCCGGCAGAGGCCGGTCCGCGAGAGGTCGCGGCTCGTCCCGCGCCCCCGTGCGTACGGCTGCCTCGAGCTCGTCGAGGCGACGGCGGACGTCCGCACGCTCGGGATCTGCCTCGACGGCGGCGCGCAGGTGCTCGAGCGCGCGTGCGCGCAGACCGTGCTCGAGCAGGATCGAGGCGATGCGCACCTCGACCGCCACGGCGAGCGTCGAGTGCGGCGGCACGCGCCCGCCCGCGAGGCGCTCCAGGTCGGCGAGGCCGGTCCGCACGCGGCCCAGCGCGATCTGCAGCTCGGCGAGCTCCATGCGGATCTGCACCTCGCCTTGCGGGTGGAGGCGCAGGGCCTGCGCGAGCGAGCGCGCCGCGTCGGTCCAGCGCTCGGTGGACATCTGGAGCCTCGCGAGCGCGATCAGCGCGACGGCTCCCTTGGGCAGCTCGGTCGCGCGCACCAGCGCGGCCTCGGCCTCGACGAGGCGTCCGGCGTGCTGGTAGGCGCGGCCGAGGCGCTCCCAGATGACGGCCGAGCCGGGGTCGATCTCGCGTGCCGCGAGCAGCTTCTCGATGGCCGCCTCGGCGTTGCCGTCGCGCAGATAGGTTTCGCCGTAGCTCGCCAGCCGGTGCTCGCGCTTGATGACCGTCTCGTGCAGCTGGTCGTCGAGCTCGGCGCAGCGATCGAGCGCCTGACGCGCGCGCTCGGTCTCGCCGATCTCGCGCAGGTTGCGCGCCAGGTGGAAGAGGACCTGCACCTGGATGCCGCGGCTGCGCTCGCGCTGATCCGCGGGCGCGCGGTCGAACGACGCGGTCGCCGCCTCGAGCGCGGCCGCCGCCTGACGCGGACGATGCAGGCGCTCGAGGCAGTAGCCCTTGCGGAACAGGCACAGGTGATAGCCGGGGAAGGTCTCCAGCGCGCGGTCGTACCAGCCGAGCGCGCGTGCCCAGCGCTTCTTGCGCTGGAAGAACCAGCCGATCTGGCAACGATAGAGCGCCGCGCGACGCGGGTGGAGCTGCGCGCAGCGCAGGAAGTACTGCTCGACCTTCGCGTCGTTGCCGACCAGGGAGTACGTGCGCGCGATCTCGAGGACGAACTCGACGTCGTTCCACAGCGGTCCGCGCTCGGCGTCGATGCTGCCGTAGCGCGCGAGGATGTCCTTCAGGTCACCCCGCTCGCGCAGGGCGCGAACGGCAGCCAGGCGCTCCGCAACCTGCGGGTCGTGGGAAGCGTGGGAAGCTATGGCAGCCCTCCGATCACCCGGTGGCCGGCCGGCCGCAGGTCGCCGCGTGCGCGCCGTCGCGGCGCGAGCCGGTGCGGGCGGTGCTCCTCGCTCGGGCTCGACGCGGCGTGGACGAGCCGCTCACGGACGGCTCGCAGCATCGCACCGGAGCTCGAGCCCCGGCCGGATATCAGGATTCGCAGGTCCACGCTGTGCCGCCCCCCGATCGAAGATGCCGTCAAGCCACGGCGCATCACTATCCGGACCGGCGACGGCGGGCAAGAGCCCGCACCGCCGGCGCTGCTACAAATTTATACAGTACGCACGGCGATCGACGCCAGGTGCTGCGTGCCGGCCGGCGTCTCCACTGCACCCTCACGACTGTCCAGAATCGAGACACACACGCCACTCGTCGTACACATTCTCGCGAGCTCACCCGGCTCGAGGCACCACTCTCGCCGAGGATGACCGGTCGCCTCGTGCTGCTCGACGAGGAAGGTCTCCGCAAGAAGCAGGCCGCCCGGCACGAGCAGGCGGAGGAGGCGCGGGAACAGGGCGCGCTCGAGAAAGGACGTCACGACGACGAGCGCGAAGCGAGCCTCGGCGAACGGCAGCGCCAGCGCGTCCGCCGCGACGGCGACGGCCCCCGGGATCTCCGCCGCGACGCGTCGGCAGGCCGCGAGCGAGTGGTCGAGCGCGAAGGCGTGCAGGCCGTGCCCCGCGAGCAGCGCCGTGTGCCGCCCGGCGCCGCACGCCACGTCGAGTGCGCGCGCCCCGGGTGACGCGGCGGCGAACGGCGCGACGTGCCGGGCGACGAACTCGGAAGGGAGCCCGCGCTCCGGGCGCTCGCGATGGCGCCGCTCCCAGCGCTCACGGCCGTTCACGCGACGTCCGCGGCCACCCCTGGCCCCTGGC
>JBFMAS010000047.1:0-2944 GCA_040755575.1 Thermodesulfobacteriota bacterium | reverse complement strand
GGCGCGCAGCCCGGCCGCCGTCTGACCGCGCATGCCCTCGACGATCCGCACGGTGGCGCGCGTCAACGGCACGAGGCTCGCCTCGTGCACCATGTCGATCGTGTCCGCGGGGTCGAACAGGTACATCGGCGCCGTCAGGAAGCTCACGATCGGCGTGTGCGGGTGGAAGAACGCCGCGTCGGTCGGCGGGTTCATGCTGTCCGGCGGGAAGCCCTCGGGCGGCATCAGCAGCGAGCGCCCGAGCCCCTCCGCGCAGATCGCGCCGGTCACCACCTCCTCGAGCGGCGGCAGGGAGCTCGTGAACCACCAGCGCCACTCCGGCGCGTCGGTCGGCACGAGGCGCCCGTCCTCGGCACGCGCCTCGCGCGCCGCGTGCTCGAGGTGGACCTCGACGACGACCTCGTTCGAGATGAAGTCGCGCCGCGTCGTCGTGAAGTGGATCAGCCCCGCGCCGCCGGACATGTGGCCGCCGTTCAGCAGGAACAGCAGGTTGTGCGGCCGCTCGCGCTCCGGCACCTGTGCCCAGTAGCGCGCCTGCGCGAGCACCAGCGCGACGCCCGACGCGTCCTCGACCGCGGACGCCCACGGCCCGTCGTGGTGCGAGCCGATGATCACCCACTCGTCGGACGCGCCGCGCAGCACGCCGGTGACGTTGTGCGAGGTGGCGTCGCGCAGGTCGCGCTCGAGGACGAGGCGCGCGCGCGTCGCGCGCCCCGCGCGGAAATCGAGCAGCCGAGCGCCGTTCGCCGGGCTCAGCCAGATCCCGGGGATCGGTCGCACGACGGCGTCGTAGGGCACGTAGTACTGGTCGGTCTCCCACGGCGCGCCGACGATGCCGACGAAGGCGACCGCGCCGGACTCGGCGGCCGCCTCGATGCCGCCGCCGAGCCGCGAGCTGAACGGCAGCGTCTGCACGGCGGTCGTGAACTCGCCGGCCGGGTCGTGCCACCACCTGGCGAACAGCGCCGTGTAGACCGTCAGCGGCAGCTCGAGGAGCCGATCCTCGACGAGCGCGATGCTGCCGGCGAGGTCCTGCCCTGCGCCCTCGGCGAGGTCGGTGAGGACGAGCTCGCCCTCGAGCCCGTCGGTCGCGGCGGTGAAGGGCACCGGGTAGCAGGGCAGGGCGAGGCGCTCGTCGGGCGCGTCCTCGTGCCACGCCTCGAGCGCGCAGCCGAGCGGCTCCCAGCGCTTCACCGCGACGGGATCGAGCGTCACCTCCTCGAGGCCGAGCGCGAGGAACTGATCGCGCGCCCAGCCCTCGATCCATTCGTCCGCGGGATAGCCCGGCCGGCGGATGCCCTGCGCGGTGACCTCGGCGATCCAGCCCATCATGGTCGCGCTGTCGGTGAGGAGCTCCTCGCGCACCGTGCCCGTCCGGCTCGTGCCGCTGCCGCTGTCGCTGCATGCCGCGGCCGCGGCGGCCAGCGCGAGCAGGGTCGCGCGCAGCAGGCGGCGCGCGTGGGAGCGATCGTGCTGCGGCTTCGCCTCGTCCTTCCTCGGCTGCAGCGGCACGGCGGGCGCGGGGACGCACGGTCGGGCCATGCGGCGTCATTATCCAAGCGGATAAGAAGCGTCAACGGCCTGTCGCGCGCGTCGTGCGGCGGGTCAGCGGAGCAGCAGGCCGAGGATCGTCTCGACGTGGCGCTCGACGAACTCCGCCGAGAACGGGTCGATGCCGTGCACCGCGCGCGCCTCCTTCTCGAGCAGGAACACCGACTGCGAGGCCAGCGCGAGGACGTAGAGCAGCGACACCAGGTCGAGCTGCTTGACGAGGCCGCGCTGCATGCTGCCCCGCAGGAACGACGTCGCCACGGCGTGCATCGGGCGGATGTGCTCGCGCGACATCCAGCGTAGACGCTCGCCGCCGAGGACGCTCTCGAGGACCGCGATCCGCGCGTGCTCGGGGTGGCGCGCGCAGTAGCGCACGAAGCGCCCGACCGCCTCGCGCACGAAGTCGACGTCCGACAGGCCCTGCCGCGCGAGCCCGGCGTAGTCGAGCTCGCGCTCCTGGCGCTCGAAGAGGAACGACACGGCGGCGCGCCAAAGCCTGTCCTTGCTGCCGAAGTGGTAGCGGATGGTGCCGTGGTTGACGCTCGCGAGGCGTGCGATCTCGCGCACCGTGGCGCCCTTGAAGCCGCGCTGCGAGAAGACGCCGAGCGCGGCCTGGAGCACGGCCTCGCGCGCCTCGTCGCGCCTGCCGCGCTCGGTGCGCCGGCCTGCCGGCCTCGGCCGCCCGCCGCGTCCCGCGTCCGTCCGTCGAGCTCTCCCCACGGCTCCCCCGGTCGCGAGCCATAGCGCGCGCGCACGGCGGCCCGCCAGCGCTGCGTGCGTGCGGCCGCCGCTTCGCACGGCGGCGCAGCGCCGCTAGAGTGCGCGCCATGCCCGCGCAACCGCGGCTCGCCGGCACGCCTGCGGCCTGCGCGGAAGGTGTCGCGGCGGCGCGCGTGGCGGCGATCGACCTGCTGCGCGGCCTCGCGATCGCGCTCATGGCGCTCGACCACGTCCGCGACTACTTCTCCGCGGCCCGCTTCGATCCGACCGACCTCGCGCAGACCACGCCGGGGCTGTTCCTGGTGCGCTGGATCACGCACCCGTGCGCGCCGGTCTTCGTCCTGCTCGCCGGCGCCGCCGCCTGGCTGCGCGGGACACGCATCGGCCGCGCGGCGCTCGCGCGCTTCCTCGCGGCGCGCGGCGCGTGGCTGATCGTCCTCGAGGTCACGGTGGTGTGCGTCGCCTGGACCTTCGACGTGCGCTTCCGCTCCGGGATCATCCTGCAGGTGATCTGGGCGCTCGCGGCGTCGATGATCGTGCTCGCCGGGCTGGTGCTGCTGCCGCGCTGGGCGATCGCGGCGTTCGCGGTCGTCACGATCGCGGGGCACCACCTGCTCGACGGGCTGCACGTCGCGACGCCGGGTCTCGCGAGGGAGCTGCTCGAGGTGCTGCA
>JBFMAS010000046.1:0-6868 GCA_040755575.1 Thermodesulfobacteriota bacterium | reverse complement strand
GCGCGACGCTCGAGCTCGACCGGCCGGCCTGGGAGCCGGATCCGACGTTCGACGTCCGCCGCCACGTGCACCACGTCGCGCTCCCGGCGCCGGGCGGCGACACCGAGCTGCGCGAGCTGCTCGACTGCCTGCTGATGGCGCCGCTCGATGCCCGGCACCCGCTGTGGGAGGTCCACCTCATCGACGGTCTGGCGACCGGCTCGAGCGTGCTGTTCTGCAAGATGCACCACTGCATGATCGACGGCGTGAGCGGCGCGCAGATCCTCGAGCACCTGACGGATCCCGCGCCGGAGACGGTCCCGTCGTCCGAGCCCTCCTGCCCGCTGTCCGCCAACGACGCGCTCGACCTCCGGCCAGCCGAGGGCAGCGAGGGGCTTTCGGCGTGGCTCCGCATCCCGACGCCCGCGGCAGCGCTCGACGGTGCGCGCATGGCGGGCGAGGCTCTCACGACGATCGCGGGGCTCTTGCGCGAGCCGAGCGATCGTCTGCCGTTCAACCAGCCGCTCAGCGACCGGCGCACGTTCGCATGGGCGACGCTGTCGCTCGACGACGTGCTCGCGGTGCGCGGCCGCGCCGGCTGCAAGGCGAACGACGTGCTCCTCGCCGTCATCGCGGGCGCGCTGCACCGCCATCTCGAGGCGCGCGGGGTCGAGACCGGGCAGCTCCGGGTCCGCACGATCGTGCCGGTCAGCGTGCGCCGGAGCCACGAGCGCCTGCAGCTCGGCAACCTGGTCTCGGCGATGCTGCCGCGCCTGCCGGTCGGCATCCCGGACCCCGCGGCACGCCTGCGCGCCGTCGCGCAGGAGACCCAGGAGCTCAAGTCGCGCGGCCAGCCGCGCGCCGCCCGGCTGATGCTGCAGTTGCTCGACGCGCTGCCGGCGCCGGTCGAGGCGCTGCTCGGACGGCTCGCCCCCGAGGGGCTCCTGGCGAACACCATCTGCACGAACGTCCCCGGGCCGCGCGAGGTGCGCTACCTGCTCGGCCACCGGGTGCGCGCGCTGCACGGGCTCGTGCCGCTGATGCAGAGCATGGGCGTCGAGTTCGCGATCCTGAGCTACGCCGGAACGGTGTCGATCACGGTCACGGCCGACCCGAGCCTGGTGCCCGACGTGCGAGAGCTGGCGGGCGCGCTCGAGGAGTCCGCGCGCGAGCTCGTCGCGGCCTACCGCGTCGAGGCAGAGGAGGTGCAGCGTCCGGTACGGTCGCCGTCGCCGTGCGTCGCCGACCTGATGACGCGCAAGGTGATCAGCATCCGCCCCGCGGACTCGCTTCTGCTCGCGTTCCGGCTGATGCGCACGCGCCGGATCCGCCACCTGCCGGTCCTCGACGCGTCGAGCCGCCTGATCGGCATCGTCACGCACCGCGACCTGCTCGCCGCGGCGTCGAGCTCGCTCGACCGCGAGACGGTCGACGCGCAGGTGCACGTGCTGGCCGGCAGCGAGGCGAGCGAGGTGATGGAGACCCACCTCTGCGTCGCGTCGCCGCACGAGCCGGCCGCCGCGGCGGGCGCGCGCATGATCGGGCACAAGATCGGCTGCCTGCCGGTGCTCGACGAGGCGGGCCGCCTGGTCGGCATCGTCACCGAGGAGGACTTCGTCCGCTGGGCGACCGAGAACATGGCATCCGTCGCAGCGACGCCGACGTCGGCGAGGGCGCCGGCACGGCAGTCGCCCTCGCCGGCCGCACGGCCCGCCGACGCCGCCGTCTGATCGCGTTCGCGTTCGCGCGCTCGCGGCGGGCCGGGGTTTGTTCTCGAACGGCGTACCCCGCTAGCGTGGCCGCATGCCGAGCACGCTCGCAGCCCTCGACGCGCTGATCGCGCGCAGCGTCCGCAGCGCCACGCCCGCGGTCGCCGACTCGGTCGCGTTTCCGGCGCGCCAGATGACGGGCGCCGAGCTGGTCGAGCTCATGCGCGAGGCGCGCCTCGTTGCGATGGCGACCGTCGGCGGCAAGGGTCAGCCGCACGTCGCGCCGGTGCACGCGGAGCTCGACGGGACGACGCTGCGGCTCGTCGTCTATGACGACGCCGTTCGCCGGGCGGACATCCGCAGCAACCCGCGCGTCGCCTTCACGACCTGGAAGGACGGCGCCGTCGCGATCCTCTACGGCCGCGCGCGCGAGGTGCAGGACAGCCTGCGCCCCGCGCGACCGGGACGCAGCGGCGCCGCGCGCCGCGTGGTCACGGTCGAGGTCGCGCTGACGCGGGTGTACGCGATGCGCGCGCCCGCGCGCTCTGGCTAGCGCCTGATCCACGCGTCGCCCCACGCGAAGCTCGACCCCGGGGCGTACGCCTGCGGCGCCTGGTTGCACCAGCCGGACGCGGGGAAGGGCCGGCACTCGTAGAGCGCGCCGTCGCCGCCGCGCACCACCGTCCCCGGACCGTAGCTGCCGATGCCGTCCGGGTAGGCCGGGTGGCTCGAACCGCCCGGCCGCGTCACGTCGATCTCGAAGCGCAGCGCGCGCTCGCCGGCTGCGTAGACGGAGTTGCCGCCGAGCCTCCGCGTCGGGACCACCTCACCGCCGGCCTCGAGCACGCCGATGCGCACGAAGGCCGACTCCGCGTTCACGCGCTGCGCGAGCGCATACGGCCAGCGCTTGCGGCTCGTCTGGCCTCTCTTGAGCTTGGTGGAGATGGTCTCGAGGTCGGTGCCGCTCTCGTCGAACAGGCGGAACATGACGAGCGAGCGTGGCGCGAGCCCGAGCGGCGCCTCGACGCGGCCGATCTGCCGCCAGCCGCCGCCGCCGGTGATCTCGACGTCGCTGCACGAGTAGAACGCCTCCGGGCTGTCCGCGCGCTGCCAGATCGCGAACAACACGTGGCGCCCGCTGCGCTCGGGAAGCGTGCAGCGGATGCGGTACACCTGCCGGCCCTGGCCGTCGCTCTCGAGCGGCACGGGCCCGCTCGTGCAGAACGGGTCGACGTCGCTCCAGCGGAGCGCCTCGCCCGGGTCCCAGCCGTCGCGCGTCAAGTAGAACTGCCAGTCGCGGGTCGCGTGCGGCGCCGTCGCGTGCCAGACGAGCTCGACCGTGCCGTCGGCGCCCGTCACGAGCGTCGTCGTCCGCCAGTCGCCGCGCGCGAGGGCGAGCCCCGCGAAGTCCGGGTTGCCGCCGCTGCACAGCTCGCCGTCGGGGACGATCTCGCGGTGACGTCCGTCGGCCGCGCCCTGGCGCACGCCGTTCCAGTCGTACAGCGCCTGCTTGCCGCCCGCCTCGATCGCCGCTCGGCAGGCGGGGTCCTGGTGGTCCTCGACGTCGCCGTCGAATGCGCAGCGGTGGATGCGGCTCTCGGGCACGAGCATCGTGCCGTGCGCGCGTGCCTCGGTGGCCGCGGTCAGCGTCGTGAGCGACGCGAGGGTCGTTGCAACGAACGTTTGGTGCAGCCAGGTCTTCATGAGGGTTCCCCGGTTGGCTTCGGACGGCGCAATCGTTTTCCCGACCACGCAGGATGCAGGCAAGCGCGCGTTGCCGGAAGGCGTGCAGACGCCGTGTCGCGACGGGGAAACCCTGCGCAAGAAGCTCGGACGGCGAGCGTCCGTTTCGGCGATGCGGCTGCGTACGGTCGTGCTGTGCCTCGCGCCTGCGCTTCTCTTGGCGTGTGGTGGCGGCGGGGGCTCTGGCATCTCGCAGCCGACCGCGACGCCCACGGCCGCGATGAAGGGCACGCCGACGCCGGCGGAAACGCCGTCTCCGGGAACCGAGCTGCCGCCGGGAAGCCTCGACCCCGACTTCGGCTCGGACGGCGTCGCGTTCGTCGACGGTCCCACCTCGCTGTTCGTCGTCGCGGACGTCACCCTCGACGCTGAACGCAGAATCGTGGCGCTTCTCGAGTCGATCGATTTCGAGCGGGAGAACCAGCGCCGCTTCGCATTGCTGCGGCTCGAGCCCGACGGCTCGCCCGACCTTTCCTTCGGCGACTCCGGCGTCGTCGAGACGGCGGTCGCGTCGGCGCTCGGCCCGTGTGTCGAGCGGCCGTGCGACGACTTCCCGGTCGGAGTTCTCGTGCTGCCGGACGGGAGGATCCTCGCTTCGGGCTCCGTCGATTCGCTCGCGCTCGCCCCAGACGAGAGGCAGGGGGTACTCGTCGTGTACCGGAGCGACGGCGCGCTCGACCTTGATGCGGGCGAGCGCGGGATCCGGACGCCGACCTTCCGCAAGGCGCC
The DNA here is from genome assembly GCA_040755575.1 of Thermodesulfobacteriota bacterium. Taxonomy (GTDB): domain Bacteria; phylum Desulfobacterota; class Binatia; order UBA12015; family UBA12015; genus DATCMB01. The sequence goes on along the minus strand of JBFMAS010000046.1, from coordinate 2,708 downwards.
GCTGTTCCTCGGCCGCCTCGTGCTCGACGGCGCCGGGCGGGTGCTCGCGGCGGGATCGAGCCTGACCGATTTCGTCGTCGCGCGCTTCCTGGGGGATCTATCGCCGGACCCTTCGTTCGGCAGCCGCGGGATCGCGTTCGCACCGCCGCGCGCGGACCTCGTGCCGGGATTCGGCGACGTGGTGCCGCGCGGCGACGGCACCATCGCGGCCGCGGGCGGCTCGAGCACGTTCGGCTATGCGCGGCCGGAGATCGCTCGCTTCGACGCGGGCGGGATGCTCGATCCGAGCTTTGGCGAAGGTGGGTTCGTCGAGGATCTCCCTCCCGGTCCCGGCGTCGAGGGGGGCGCGGGCCCCATCGCCGGAGACGCACGGGGAGGCCTCGTGGCCATCCTCGGCGACGGCATCCTCGCGCGCTACACGCCCGACGGTCTCCTCGATGGTACGTTCGCAGGAACCGGATTCGTCACGCTCGACTTCGATGCACGAAACGTGTTCGTCCAGCCGGAGGGCCGGGTCCTGGTGTTGGGCAACGGCCGCGGCTCGGGCGGTATCATTGCCGCGTACGCGCCGAGCGGTGAGCCCGACCCGACATTCGGCGACTCGGGGCGGGTCGCTCTTTCTGTCCTCGAGGGGCAGCCCGCCGGCTTCGTGGACGCGGTGAGCGACGGGCCCAACGCACTCGTCGTGATCGGGTCGGCAGGCGATGTGCTCGCGCCGAACCGGCTGTTCGTTGCCCGGTATCTCACCGAGGCGACGGCGCGCTAGCCGGGCACGCGTCGATCGAGGACGAGCGGTCCCGCTCGGTTGCCCCGTCCCGGCGCGGCCGCTACTCGATCCGGCAGCATGTTCCTCGACCTGTTCTACGGGTTGCGCGACGAGGGCGTCCCGATCTCCATCCAGGAGTGGCGCACCTTCCTCGAGGCGCTCGAGGAGGGCCTGCACGGCTCGAGCCTGCTGCGCTTCTATCACCTGGGCCGGGCGTGCCTGATCAAGAGCGAGACCTACTTCGACGCCTACGACAAGGTGTTCGCGCGCGTCTTCAAGGGCGTCGAGGGCTCGCTCGGCGACGACGTCACCGAGCAGCTCCTCGAGTGGCTGCAGGACCCGAAGAACTTCCCCGAGCTGACGCCCGAGCAGCTCGCCGAGCTCGAGCGCCTGAGCTCCGACGAGCTCATGCGCCGCTTCCTCGAGACGCTCGCCGAGCAGACCGAGCGCCACGACGGCGGCAACCGCTGGGTCGGCACCGGCGGCCGCTCGCCCTTCGGGCACGGCGGCGTGCACCCGACCGGCATCCGCGTCGGCGGCAAGGGCCGCTCGCGCTCGGCGATGAAGGTCGCCGAGGAGCGCCGCTTCGCCGACTACCGCACCGACGTGACGCTCGACGTCCGCCAGCTCCGCGTCGCGCTCCGCCGCCTGCGCCAGCTCACCCGCACGGGCCCGCGGACGGAGCTCGACCTCGACGAGACCATCGACGAGACCTGCAAGAACGCCGGCGAGATCGAGCTCGTCTTCCGCGCGCCGCGCAAGAACGACGTCCGCCTGCTGCTGCTGATGGACGTCGGCGGCACCATGGACCCGTACTACGAGCCCGTCAGCCGGCTGCTGACCGCGCTGCACGAGGAGCGCGGCCTGCGCGACTTCCAGGCGTACTACTTCCACAACTGCATCTACGACCACGTCTACACGAAGGCGCGCTTGACGCGCGCCGACGCCGTGCCGACCGGCGACATCCTGCGCCGGCTCGACCCGCGCTGGAAGGTCGCGATCGTCGGCGACGCCGCGATGCACCCCGCCGAGCTCACCGAGCCCTACGGCGGCATCGACCCGCGCATCACCTCGCCGACGCCGGGCGTGCAGTGGCTGCACCGCATCGCCGACCACTTCGACCGCGCCGTCTGGATCAACCCCGACAAGAAGGAGATCTGGGAGGACTTCCAGACCGTGCGCGTCGTGCGCCGTCTGTTCCCGATGTACCACCTGAGCGTCGACGGGCTGACGGAGGCGGTGCAGGCGCTGGTGGGCGCGCGGGGGTAGCGGGCTTCGACGCGTAGGACGCGCGCGGCCGAACACCGCGCGCGTCGCCGATGCGCTTCGGGGACCTCGGACGGCAAGCGGCGCGGAATCGTCCTTGCGAGGCCGCGCGCGCGCCGGCGCGGGCGTTTCTAAGCCGCGCCTTGCGGTCCTCCACCATCGATTCGTTTAAACGTTGCCAGACTTGTTTCGCCACGGCGGCCCGTCATGGCACACTCGCTCGCGTGCCCCGACTCATCGTCCCGAATAGCGCGACGATCCATACTGCTCGCGCCTTTCTAGCAAGCAACCGCCCGTTCCGAGATCGCTCCAAGGCAGCACTTCTCCATCTTCACCCGCGCTGGCTGCATGTTGAGCCAATTGCACTTGTCATGATCTCAGCATGGGGGGCATGGTGCCGACGGCGCGGCTACGCAATCAAAGTAAAGAATCAAGGACCGCACGCTGCATATCTCGCCCGCATGAAGCTGTTCGACCATCTGGGAATTGAGTACGTAGCGCGTGCAGTCACCGAACGCGAAGAGGCAGGACGCTTTCTTCCCGTAACTCAACCCGAGCGTTGCAGACCGCGGCGTGACGATCTAGGCGGCATCGGGTAGCGCGTCGAGGATGGCGAGCAGGTCTCGCTGGATGTCTTCGCTGGCGGACATCGTGAGCGTCAGGCGTCCGTTTGGTC